>NZ_MKTO01000033.1:0-64797 GCF_001897665.1 Legionella sp. 39-23
CTTTATTGTCTTTATTGTCTTTATTGTCTTTATTGTCTTTATTGTCTTTATTGTCTTTATTGTCTTTATTGTCTTTTGGCAGTGTAGTCTGCTCTCGTGGCTCAACCTTATTGCCAGGAGTCGCGTTTTGCAGGCCATCAATAATGACTCTGTCTTGCGCAGTAAGTCCCGAAGTTACCCCGCGCATTCCATTCTCTACACTACTCAAAGTGACTCTTTTCAACACGACGACATTGTTGTTGTCTACAGTCAATACATAAGCACCGATTTGATCATAAAGAATAGCGGAATCAGGCACGGTTAACTGCTCTTTAGGTCTAGATATCGCCACGCGTACTTGCACAAAAAGTCCTGGTACAAAAACATAATCTTTATTTTGCAGTAGTGCACGCAACTCCATGGTGCCTGTAGATGCATTAAGGCCTGTATTCACAAAATCAAGTGTCGCTTTGTATTTGAAATCCGTATCACCTTGTAAGCCAATTTCGACAGGAATTTGTTTAATATCTTCTGGCTTAAACCCACTTGCACGAGCTGCCGCACGTAATCTGATTAAATCAATTTCATTCAGATTAAAGTAAACATAGATGGGATCAATTTGCTGTATGGTTGCTAAATTCGTAGCTTCACCGTGACCGACGAGATTACCAATATCAACCAGATGTCGACCAATGCGGCCATCAAATGGGGCTGAAATATGGGTATAACTGTAATTAATGGCCGCATTTACTTCATCGGCCTCTGATTTATCTAATTCTGCAGCAATCTCTAGCGTTTTGGCATACCATTTTTCGACTTCATTTAGGGAGGTAGCATGCTCTTTATACATACGCTGTTGGCGTGCATACTCCGATTTGTTATAAACAAGCGAGGCCTTTGCAGCAGTTACAGTCGCCTTAGCGGCCCTAAGTTTTTCAAAATAAGGTTCGGGCTGAATTACAAAGAGTTCTTTGCCTTTTTTTACAAAGCTACCATCAACAAACTCAATTGAATCAAGAAAGCCTTCAACACGTGCAACCAAGTTCACTGAGTTATAAGCAACCGTATTCCCTGTTTGGGTAACATATTCAGCCATTTCTGCACGGATTGGTTTTTGCACCACCACCGCAGGCGGAGGGATCGTTGGCACTTTGCTTTTGCCAAAAAAATGCACCATCAAATAGATGAGAAGTAAAATAGCAACTGCTATCCCTACCATTTTGACTGACTTTGAATCTTTATTAAAGTTCATACCCGCTACCATTTTATTTATTTCCCAAATTTCCTTTTCTTTAAAGGTGAGGGTATATGCCTCATCCAATCCTATTTTTTCCTTACCATTTAGGTAAATAAAGTTCCTTTATTCTTTCCTTTTTAGTTAGAGGTGCTTCATGATTTTGCTGCTTGAGCAAAGTACCCCAATTTGTTCGTGCTGCCATTTCTGCTTTAATTTGTAGTGGCACCACATCATTAATACCACGTATTTCCCAGCCACCGCCAAGTGCTCGATAAAGAGCGACTAATGCCTGTGGAATATTCGCTTGTGCATTGACTAATGAAGTCTGTACACTCAGCTGCTGCTGCTCAGCATTGAGTACCGGCGTAAAGTCTGTTTCTCCGTTAATATAACGAATTATTGCCAGTTTTAATGTTTTAGTTGCAGCGGTATTCGCTTTAGTTAAGGCATGCTCTGCTTTTTTTGCTTCAATATAAGCCGTAATGTTGTTTTGCACTTCTTGCTGTGCTTTTAACACTAAATTAACGTAATTTAATACAGACTGCTGGAAGACGGCATCTTGTGCGCGTACCGCGTTGGTGATTTGGCCATAATTGAGGATGGGCCAAGACAGGGTCGGGCCAGCAGTGATTGAGCGATTCGACCAATTAAATAGCTCTGAAAGCGAGTTTGAGCCGATATTGTTTGAAGAAAAAACAAACGTTCCATTTAAGGCAAAAGATGGGAAGAGATTCGCTTTTGTTGCCCCGATTTTAGCAGATTGTGCTATAGCATCTAAACGGGCTTGATGGATGTCTGGCCGACGCGCTAATGTCTCTTTAGGGATGCCAACTGCTACCGATGAAGGCGCTTTGGGAATTCCCTTGCTTTTCTTTAGCTGTCCATCAACACCATTGGGCACCGTACCTAATAAAAGTGCCATGGCATTTTTTTGTTGCTCCAAACTATTTGCCAGTGGCGGTAAAGAGGCTTCTGTTTGTGAAAGCTCAGTCTGGGCTTGCTCCACATCAATTAAGTTGGTTTGACCCGCATTATATCGGGCTTTGGCTATTTTTAATCCTTCCTTCTGCACTACGATGTTGGCTTTTGTTACCTTGATTTGTGCTTCATAGGTACGAATTTGGATGTAGGTGCTGGCAACATCTGCAGTAAGTGTGACTAAGGCATTATCATAAGCAGCAAGCGAAGATAAAAATGTAGCATCATTAGCCTGAATTGCTCGACGATATTTACCCCAGAAGTCAAGTTCCCAATTCGCGGAAAAACCCATTGTGGCAGTTTCAAAAGTGGAAGGCAAAAGCGTTTGCAGCTCACTACCACCAAGTTGATAATAGGTGAAATTACCAACTGCGGCCTGTTGTTGCGGATACAACATACCAACTGATTGCGCCAAAAGAGCTCGAGTTTGTAAAACCCGTACCCCGGCAATCTGCACCGTCAGATTGCTGTGATATCCTTGATCAATTAATGAAGTAAGCACAGGATCATGAAATACATGCCACCATTTGGCGGTTCTGAATGGGGTTTCTTTTACTGTTGCATCTTTTTTCGGCCAATGTGCTGCAACCGGTTTTCTGGGCTCTTTATAATTAGGACCAACCATAAAACAGGCACTAAGCAGCAGACAAGCAACAAAGGTAAAAATTTTTAACATGAGTGCTAAGATTTCCCTATCTAAACTATTTTCCATTATTGGCAATGATTAGCCATTATTACTTCTCAGAACTGTATCATTACTCAGAATTATTTGATAGATCACTAGGTTAAATATCGGATTAAGTGGCTTATTCACGTCGAGAAATCCCGGGTTACGGCTTCGCCTTCACCCAGGCTACAAAGATTATTTTCTACTTCAATTATTCTGAGGTAATAACTTGCAATTGAGTCACGTTTTGCAAGCCACGCGGCAATCGATTGCCTCGACGCCCACGCTCACCTTTGTAATGCTCCAGATCAGCCCCTTTCAAAGTAAAATGACGTTTGCCAGCATGTACAGTAAGAGAGTCATCTGCAGAAAGTACTTGCAAATCAATCACATACTCTTCACGTGCTGCGGCTTTAGCAGAAGGGATACTGATCAACTTATTTCCCTTGCCGCGAGATAATTCAGGCACCTCTTTGGCCGAAAAAATGAGTAAGCGACCAGCGCTGGTAGCACAGGCAACAAACAACTCATCATGTTTAGGGAGTATTCGCGGTGGTAAAATATTACTGGCATCAGGCAGCCTAATACATGCTTTTCCATTGCGATTTTTTACATAAAGATCGGCGATTTTAGCAATAAAGCCATATCCTGCATCACAAGCTAATAACACCAATTGTTCTGGCTCACCGCCAACTACCGCTTCAAACAATGCACCTTCGGCAGGATTAAGTTTACCGGTCAAAGGCTCACCTTGTCCGCGCGCAGAGGGTAAAACATGGCCAGGCAAAGAATAGACCTTACCTTCACTATCAAAAAAGAGAATTTGCTGGTTTGAGCGCGCCATGGCCTGTGCTTTGAACTCATCACCTGCTTTATAACTGAGCTCACTTCCAAGGACATCAAAACCTTTAGCGGCTCTTACCCAACCTTTTTTGGAAAGCACAACCGTAATCGGCTCATTGGGTAAAATATCTTCTTCTTTTAATGCCTGTGATTCTTGGCGGACAATAATTGGTGAACGACGCGCATCACCAAACTCATCTCTATCCTTAATAATTTCGTCCTTAACCAACGCTTTTAGGCGTTGTTCTGAGGCGAGGATGCTCTGCAGATTATCGCGTTCAGCACAAAGCTCATCCAGCTCACCACGTATCTTTATCTCTTCCAATTTGGCCAAATGGCGCAATTTCATTTCTAAAATGGCTTCCGCCTGGCGATCGCTGAGATTAAACCGGGCCATTAATCCTTGTTTAGGGTGTTCGTGTTCACGAATAATGGCTATGACTTCATCAATGTTCAGATAGGCAATCAGTAATCCTTCAAGCACATGAATGCGATCCAGTACTTTGAGCAAACGATATTCCAAACGTCGTCTTACGACCGTGATTCGATAAGACAGCCACTCGGTTAGGATATCCAGTAAATTTTTTACTTTGGGTTTGCCATCAAGTCCTATCATATTGAAGTTAACTCGATAACTTCGCTCCAAATCGGTGGTAGCAAATAAATGCGACATTAAGCCTTCCACATCCACTCGATTTGAACGCGGGATAATGACCAAACGGGTTGGATGCTCATGATCAGACTCATCGCGCAAATCCTCGACCATAGGCAATTTTTTCTGTTGCATTTGCAATGCAATTTGCTCGATTATTTTGGCACCAGATACCTGGTAAGGCAGGGCAGTAATCACAATATTTTGCTTTTCCTGACGGTATACCGCTCGCATTTTAACGGAACCATTACCTGTCTCATACAAAGTAGCAATTGCTTCAGGTGGTGTAATGATTTCAGCCTCAGTCGGAAAATCAGGCCCTTTAACGTACTGAGTAATTGCAGCTAAATCGGCTTGCGGATTATCCAGTAAATGCACGCAGGCGTTGGCTACTTCGGTGAGGTTATGCGGGAGAATATCCGACGCCATGCCCACCGCAATACCAGTTGCGCCATTTAATAATATATTAGGCAGACGCGCTGGCAATAATGAAGGCTCTTGTAGCGTTCCATCAAAGTTGTCGACCCAATCGACGGTACCTTGTAATAACTCAGAAAGGAGTACTTCCGCGTAAGGAGATAATCGAGCTTCAGTGTACCTCATGGCCGCAAAAGACTTAGGATCATCAGGAGAGCCCCAGTTTCCCTGGCCATCAACAAAAGGATAACGATAAGAAAATGGTTGCGCCATTAATACCATGGCTTCATAACATGCGCTGTCGCCATGCGGATGGAACTTACCCAACACATCCCCAACCGTACGCGCTGACTTTTTATATTTGGCTGTTGCTTTCAAACCAAGTTCAGACATCGCATAAATAATGCGCCGCTGCACTGGTTTTAATCCATCGGCAATATGAGGTAAGGCTCTATCTAAAATAACGTACATTGAATAATCAAGATACGCCTTTTCTGTAAACTCAGTTAATGCTTTTCGTTCTGTAACGTCATTCATCGTTTTTTTATTCATGAAAATAATAAGTACTATTTAACCACTGGGATGCTCTGTTGCAAAGTAATTTTAGCAAAGTTCGCTTAGTGCATATATAGAAACAGCCTATATATTGTGAATAACTTTGTTCTGCTTGCTCTAACAATGACAGGATATTTCCTAACTTATTGAAAATTAAATGATTTTAAAATATGCTGTTTTTTAAATCATTTTCGCCCTGTGGATAACTTTGTGTATTATGCTTGAATAAAAATATTAAGTCATTGTAAATAACATAAAAATCACTGGCGTTTCTTCCCGCCAACTGCCTGTTGCCATGAATTACACGGATAATGATATATAATTAAATAAAGAAAAACATGATTAATGGCCTGTTATGGATGACAGCAAAAAGAGAAATCAAGACTCGCTATTTACTTACTCGACTTCACGATTCAGTAAATTTTTATTGTATTTCATTTTCATACCAGCGCTTGCACTCGTATTAATTATTAGTATTTCCTCTTATCGTCAAGTAGATAAACTGGTCGAGGCGAACAGTTGGGTAACCCATACTTATGAAGTGATTCAATCCGTTGATCAGGTACTATTCTCCATTGTTAATATTAATTCCTTACAAAGAGGCTATCTGATTTCTGGTGATGACCAGTTCATATCATCTATTGATAAAATAAAAAGCGGCTTGAAACAAAATTTTGATAATTTATTTGAGCTGACAAAAGATAACCCGCCACAGAAGGAACGAATAGCTCATTTTATTGATTCAATCAATCAAAGGCTTAGCCAATTAAATCAAACCATTCAATTAAAAATGAATAACAAGCTCAATACACAAGAGGGGATGGATTTTTTCCGTCAAGAGGCAGACCTTTCAAATCAAATTAAAGACGCAGGCCAAGAAATAAAATCAGTTGAATTAGTACTGCTAAATGGAAGAAATGACATCGTACTTGCTAACGCGAATTTTGCAAACTTTATTATTATCTGTGGAAGCATTGTGAGTATAGTTGGTTTAATTTTAGCCTTCATCCTCGCGAACAAAGAATTATCTCGCAGTTTAAAAGCAGAACGTGATAGGAAATATGTTGGGACTCAATTAAGAAGTATTTTAGAGAGTGCAACAGACATGATCGCTGCTGTGGATAATAATCATTGCTATCTTATCTTCAATGAAGCATATCAACGTGAATTTAAACGTTTATTTGGCCGACATATAACCATAGGCATGAATATAGATGCTGCTTTTGCTGATATCTCCAGTGCAAAAAGTAAGTTAGTGGAGATATGGAAAGAGTCACTAAAAGGCGGGGAGTTTGTAAGAAATATTGAATTTGAAGCACATAAGCAGCATAACGTCTATGAAATTACTTCCAGCTTAATTAAAAATGAAAATAACGAAATTAGTGGGGCAGTGCATATTATTCGTAATATTACCAAGCAAATTGCAGAGCAAATCGAACTTAAAGAATCTTATGAAAAGCTCAATGCCGGAATGCTCGCGTTGCAAGATAAAAACGAACAAATCACTCTTCTTGTGGAGATGAGTGACATTATGCTTGCATGCAGCTCTCAAGATGAGTTAAGTCATGTCATGACAAAATACTGTCAGCGCATGCTGAATTTTGCGAGTGGTTATTTATATGTCATGCATCCCTCAAAAAACTATTTGGAAATTGCGACAACCTGGGGTACCCCCAACGACCAGGGAAATACTTTTTCTCCTGATGAATGTTGGGCAATTCGCTTGGGAAGGGTTCATCATGTACGTCCATCCCACAACGAACTAATTTGCAATCACGTGCACATCACCAATGAGCAAAACACAGTCTATCTTTGCGTTCCCCTAATGGCTCAGAATGATATTTATGGTTTATTGTATTTGGAAATTACCCAGGAAACTCCCGTTGCATTTTCTGAGAATCAACAACTATTCATTAATGCGTTCTCTGAATTAACTGCTTTAGCCTTTGCAAATGTACGCCTAAGAGAAAACCTCAGGTATCAATCGATGCGTGATCCTTTAACCGGCTTATATAACCGTCGATATCTAGAAGATTTTCTCTTAAAACAAATTCATCAAGCAGAACGTACAAAATCACCACTTTCCGTTTTAATGCTCGATCTAGATCACTTCAAAAAAATAAATGATACCTATGGTCATGATGCAGGTGATGCAGCTTTAAAAGAGTTAGGTAAAGTATTGCAAGATGATATTCGCGTTGGTGATATTGCCGCGCGCTATGGCGGTGAAGAGTTTCTTGTTGTCTTTTATAGTACCGATGCAGAAACAATTAAAACACGCGCTGAGAGCATTAGACATGAAATTTCACGCCTGCAAATAAAATATGGCGCCCAAGTCGTAGGTCCTATTACCGCATCTATTGGTATTTCCGTTTTCCCGACGCACGGACGTACCCCAGAAGAATTAATCGAATCAGCAGACAAAGCATTGTATTTTGCAAAAGCTAATGGCAGAAATCAGGTGGTTTTATTTTCAGATCTTGAAAAGAAAAAGTATCGTGGCAATGGGAAAAGGAATGAATACAACAAGTCTTCTGATAATAAGCTAATGTGAGTCGTAAAGTCCGTAGGAACGCAAGCCCGGGTTACACTGCACTGCAAGTATACGTTTAAAGAAAATTTGGTGGTTTCAAAGAGATATAGAACTTCTTTCTTAACAAAGTAAGAAGTTCTAACAATTAAATTTGCAATTACTATTTGATATTTTTTCTAACTTTTTGAATCAGGCGAATCTGTGCAACAGCTCGAGCGAGCTCTGCAGCAGCAACCGAATAATCCATTTCACCGCCTTTACTAGACATTGCCGCCTCAGCTTGCGCTTTTGCAGCAAGGGCAGCCGACTCATCTAGATGCTCAGCTCGTTCAACTACATCTGCAAGGACAGTAACGCTGTTAGGTTGAACTTCCAGCATACCACCTTGAACGTAGTAAATTTCTTGCTGACCACCAGGCAAGGTAAGTCTTACTTCGCCTGGTTTTAGAACGGTAAGTAAAGGTGCATGACCTGCTGTAACGCCTACTTCACCTAATTCTCCGGTTGCAACAACCATTTCGACTAAGCCAGAGAATATTTCATGTTCAGCACTAACAATATCTAAGTGCGTTGTTCTAGTCATATTTGCTTACCTCACAAGGTCTTAGCTTTCGCAACTGCTTCCTCAATGCTACCAACCATATAAAATGCTTGCTCAGGTAAATCATCATATTCACCAGCGAGAATGCCTTGGAAGCCTTTAATTGTATCTTTTAATGATACGTATTTTCCTGGAGAACCAGTAAAGACTTCAGCAACGAAGAATGGTTGTGACAAGAATCTTTGGATTTTACGCGCACGGGTAACAACACGTTTATCTTCTTCAGATAACTCGTCCATACCAAGAATCGCGATAATATCTTTTAATTCTTTGTAACGTTGCAATGTTTGCTGTACACGACGAGCCGTATCGTAATGCTCTTGGCCTACAATAAGCGGGTCCAATTGTCGTGAAGTTGAATCTAAAGGATCAACCGCAGGATAAATACCTAATTCAGCAATTTGTCGTGACAATACAACTGTCGCATCCAAGTGAGCAAACGTCGTTGCTGGAGATGGGTCAGTTAAGTCGTCAGCAGGTACGTATACTGCTTGAATTGAAGTAATAGAACCTGTTTTGGTTGAAGTAATACGCTCTTGCAACATACCCATTTCTTCAGCCAGCGTTGGTTGATATCCTACCGCCGAAGGCATACGGCCTAACAGCGCTGATACCTCAACCCCTGCTAGAGTATAACGATAAATGTTATCAACAAATAATAATACGTCACGGCCTTCGTCACGGAATTTCTCAGCCATAGTCAAGCCAGTTAATGCAACGCGTAAACGGTTACCTGGTGGCTCATTCATCTGACCATAAACTAATGATACTTTATCCAATACATTAGAGTCTTTCATTTCATGATAGAAGTCGTTTCCTTCACGAGTACGCTCACCCACACCCGCAAATACTGAGTATCCACTGTGCTCAATCGCGATGTTACGAATTAATTCCATCATGTTAACGGTCTTACCCACACCGGCACCACCGAACAGTCCGACTTTACCCCCTTTAGCAAAAGGACAAAGCAAGTCAATAACTTTAATACCTGTTTCAAGCAACTCTTGGCTGCCTGCTTGCTCTTCATAACTTGGTGGCTTACGATGAATTGACCAATGTTCTTCTGCGCCGATGGGGCCAGCATCATCAACTGGACGACCTAGAACATCCATAATTCGACCTAAGGTTTTCTTACCAACAGGCACTTGAATAGGATTCTCTGTATTTTCAGCTTTCAGACCACGCTTCAGTCCTTCTGTTGTTCCCATAGCAATAGTACGTACTACGCCATCACCAAGTTGTTGCTGTACTTCAAAAACCAAATCACCATCAACAAGTTTTAATGCATCATTGATTTTAGGGACATTATCACGGGGAAACTCCACATCCACAACCGCGCCAATAATTTCTACTACAGTTCCTAAGCTCATTTTATACCCTCTTATAAAGCGGCTGCGCCACCGACAATTTCTGCCAATTCTTGTGTAATTGCAGCTTGTCGAGCTTTGTTATAAGCCAATTGAAATTCTTTAATCAAATCACCGGCATTATCCGTTGCATTTTTCATTGCAATCATTTTCGCCGCTTGTTCACAAGCAATATTTTCAACCACTGCTTGGTAAATTTGTAATTCGATAAAACGTTCTAAAAGATTATCCAGCAATTCCTTAGCATCAGGTTCATATATATAGTCCCAATGATGCCCCATTGTCTTGCTGTCTTCTTCTGATTTTGGCAATGGTAGTAATTGTTTCACCACAGGCTTTTGCGTCATGGTGTTAACAAATTCGTTGTATACCACATGTAGCGCGTCAATAGTGCCTTTGTTAAAAGCATCAAGCATTACCTTAACGATACCAATAATGTCATTAATACTTGGCGTATCACCAAGATGGTCTACAGAACCAAGAACATTACTGCCAACACGCTTAAAGAACGCTTGTCCTTTACGGCCAATGACTGCAAGATCAACCTCTTTGCCTTGTTCTTTCCAGTGACGAATAGTACGCACTGTTTCACGTAGTAGGTTTACGTTTAAACCACCACATAATCCACGATCTGTAGTAACAACGATAAGACCGATACGATTAACCTCACGATGACTCATAAACGGATGTCTGTATTCTGAGTGCGCGCGAGCAATGTGCTTTACTACGCTGTAGATCTTACTAGCATAAGGTTTAGATGCGCGCATTCTTTCTTGAGTTTTGCGCATCTTACTTGCTGCCACCATCTCCATTGCACGAGTTATCTTTCGAGTTTTATTAATACTCGAAATTTTCGAACGGATTTCTTTTGCTCCAGCCATAATATCACTTCGCCTTAAATTGACTTACCAACTTGCTGTACGCTTAAAGTCTTCTACAGCTTTTTTCAATTTTGCTTCAATGTCATTATCGTAAGCACCTGCTTCATTGATCAGTTGTAACAGATCAGGATGTGTGCTGCGCATATAGTCATGTAACGACGCTTCAAATGCAGCAACTTCATTTACAGGTACATCATCCAAATAACCTTTTTCAACCACAAACAATGCTGTACCCATTTCAGCAACAGATAATGGAGAGTATTGTTTTTGTTTCATGAGTTCAGTGATTCGTTGTCCACGCTCTAATTGCTTACGAGTCGCGTCATCAAGATCTGAAGCAAATTGCGAGAACGCTTCTAATTCACGGAACTGAGCAAGTGCTAAACGAGTACCACCACCTAACTTTTTCATGATTTTCGTTTGTGCCGCACCACCCACACGAGATACAGAAAGACCTGAGTTAATAGCAGGTCGAACACCTGAGTTAAACAAATCCACATCAAGGAATATCTGACCATCTGTAATGGAAATAACGTTAGTTGGTACGAACGCAGATACGTCACCCGCTTGAGTTTCAATAATTGGTAATGCAGTTAATGAACCTGTTTTACCTTTTACTTCGCCCTTAGTCAGCTTTTCAACTTCATCAGCATTGATTCGTGCAGCTCTTTCTAATAAGCGTGAATGTAAATAGAAAATATCCCCAGGGTATGCTTCACGACCTGGTGGTCTGCGCAACAACAAAGATATTTGACGATATGCCCAAGCTTGTTTGGTTAAATCATCATAAACAATCAATGCATCTTCACCGTGTTCCATGAAGTATTCACCCATGGTACATCCAGCATAAGGAGCAATAAACTGTAATGCAGCCGAATCAGAAGCTCCTGCTACGACGACGATGGTATGCTCTAAAGCACCATGTTCTTCCAGTTTACGAACGATTGCCGCAACAGAAGAAGCTTTTTGTCCTATTGCTACGTAGATACATTTAACGCCAGTACCTTTCTGGTTGATGATCGCATCAATAGCAATCGCAGTTTTTCCTGTTTGACGGTCGCCAATAATAAGCTCACGTTGACCACGTCCAACTGGAATCATCGCATCAATAGCTTTTAATCCGGTTTGTACGGGCTGATCTACTGATTTACGCGCAATAACGCCAGGAGCCACTTTTTCAATTGGTGACATGCCTGCAGCATCAATTGGTCCTTTACCATCAATTGGATTTCCTAAGGCATCAACAACTCGGCCTAAAAGTCCTTTACCTACTGGAACTTCAAGAATACGACCAGTACATTTACCTTTTTGGCCTTCAGCTAAAGAAGAATATTCACCAAGAACAACCGCGCCCACTGAATCTCTTTCGAGGTTAAGAGCCAGACCATAAACGCCGCCAGGGAATTCAATCATTTCACCAGCCATTACGTCTTCAAGGCCATGTAAGCTCACGATACCGTCTTTTAAGCTAACAATAGTACCTTCATTTCGTGCTTCAGATACTACACTAAAGTGTTCTATTTTCTTTCTGATTAATTCACTGATTTCAGAAGGATTTAATGCTACTTGTTCTGACATGGAAACTATCCTCTAAATTATGCGGCCAATTCAGTGCTAAGCTTATTAAGCTTGCCACGAACTGAACCATCTATAACTAAATCGCCCGCCCGAATTATTGCTCCACCAAGCAAGGAAGGATCAATACTGATTTTTAACGAGACCTTACGCTGTAAGCGCTGACTTAATGATTCGATTAATCGTTGTTGTTGTGCACTAGATAAATCTGAGTAACTGCTTACATCAACATGCAGCGTTTTTTCTTGCTCTGCACGATGTGCTTCATAGAGTGCATAAATATCAGGTAGCAACATCAATCTTTTATTTGTAGCCAGTAAATTAATTAAATTGTTTAATGGCATATTTTCATTTGATTTTGCACCAATTGCTGCTTGCAACAGCTCAATGTGCTGCACGACGGTTGTTGCTGGATTCGTAATAAAATGCTCAGCCTCTGGCGTCAACACAGCTTGTGCAAGATTTCTCAAATGTGCTGACCACTCAGCTAATTTTTTTTCCCCTAAGGCATATTCAAAAATTGCTTTAGCGTAGGGTCTGGCTATGGTGGTACTATCAGACATTTTAAATCTCTTCTATCAAGTTATCTAACAATGCAGTGTTTGCCTTAGCATCTACTTCGCGCATTAAAATTCTCTCAGCACCAGTTATAGCCAAGTTTGCTACTTGTTTACGCAACTCATCTTTTGCATGGTTGATTTGTTGCTGTAATTGCTCTTGTGCCAATTTCACTTGTGTTTGCGCTTCAAGTTTTGCTGTTTCTTTAGCTTCTTCGATTATTTGCGCAGCACGCTTATTTGCTTTTTCAATGATATCAGCTGATTGAACTTTGGCTTGCTTTAATTCATCTTTTACACGATGTTGTGCCAATTCCAATTCTTTTCGACCTCGTTCAGCAGCAGCAAGACCATCAGCAATTTTGTCTTGTCTTTCTTCCATTGCCTTTGCCAATGGAGGCCATACTAATTTCATGGTAAACAAAACAAACGCTGCAAAAACGAGCATTTGTACAATTAGTGTTAAATTAATTTCCACCGTTTAATCTCCTGTAACAATTAGGGCGCTTAGCGCCCCGATCATGTGTTATCAAGAACCCAGGTTGCTTAGGAAAGGGTTTGCGAAAGTAAAGAACAATGCGATACCCACTCCAATCATGGTTACGGCGTCTAACAAACCAGCAACGATGAACATTTTTACTTGTAACATTGGAACCATTTCTGGCTGACGCGCTGAGCCCTCAAGGAATTTGCCACCAAGCAAACCAAATCCTATCGCTGTGCCCAATGCACCCAAACCAATTAACAAGGCAACCGCAACAACGGTCATACTTTGAACTTGTGCTATTAAACTAGCGGCTTGCATATTTATCCCCTTTACAATGGATGAAAATTAAATCGGTTAATGATCTTCGTGTGCTAAACTCAAGTAAACAATCGTTAGCACCATGAAAATAAATGCTTGCAATGTAATTACCAATATGTGGAATATTGACCAAGCCAGCGCCAAAATAAATTGTGCTGAGCCCAAAGTCACGGTACCCAGAGTTGATGATGTTGCAGCATTTAAGGTTAACAGAGCGATCAATATGAATATCAATTCGCCTGCATATAAGTTTCCAAATAACCGCAGTGCTAATGAAATGGGTTTCGCAATAAGACCAACCACTTCCAGCAACAGGTTAAAAGGTATGAATCCGGGATGATTAAAAGGCTGTAATGTGAGCTCTTTTATGAACTTTTTGGGGCCTTTTATCTTAATACTGTAAAAAATGATGAGGATAAATACAGAAATTGATAAACCAAACGTTAAATTCAAATCGTTTGTTGGTACCACTTTAAGGTAATGAATACCTCCCGTCTGAGCAATTGCAGGTAATATGTCTACGGGTAATATGTCCATAAAATTCATTAAGAAAACCCACAAAAATATTGTGAGTGCCAGCGGACCTATTAAATTATTTTTACCATGGAAGCAATCTTTTACCTGATTATCTGCAAACTGCAGCATAATCTCTGCAAAGTTCTGCATCTTACCAGGAATGCCTGTCGTAACTCTGCGTGCACCAAAATACATCAGCGCACAAACAATAACTCCTAAAACAACTGAGAAAAACAGTGTGTCGAGATTCAATGTCCAGAAACCACCCGAACCCAATTTCATATCACTAACGTTATAAGTAAGATACGTTAAATGATGTTTGATGTAGTTTGTGCTAGATACCATTTCAGTCACTTTCAGGCCTATTCTGTTTATTTATAATAATCAACGGGGTAAACCAATGCGTCATCTGTATCATAATATATGATGCAAAAAACGCTAGCGGCGTAATTTTAAATAGTAAAAACACCGCGGTGAATAGGAATATGGATATCACTATCTTTAACGCTTCGCCCTTGTAGAAACTATTTACGATCTGCTTGGCCGAGCGAGCACCTTGATACTTAAACAGTTTGCTTGCAAAAAACGCGTTAGGAACAATACAAACGATGCCACCAAGCAAAGCTGAGCTTGCCGCATTAGTATCATATACTAGTGCACATAAAGCTGCGAAGACCAATGTAACGCCAGATTGTACACACCATAGTCGTACAATGCCGCGCTTACTTAGCTGTTTGTTCACATATTCACCTAAGTTTCACCGCGCGAATTATAAAGTAACTGGTATAAATAATCAATGCCATTTTTTATACATGCGTGATTATTTACTACCAATGACCTATATTAGACGCTGATGCCCAGGGTTCTTGAATAGGTAAAGGTTCGCCTTTTTGCAGCAATTCGATAGAGATATTATCTGGCGAACGAATAAACGCCATATGGCCATCTCGAGGAGGCCTGTTAATGACTACCCCTGCATTTTTTAATCGTTGGCATGTCGCATAGATGTCATCTACTTGATACGCTAAATGGCCAAAATTACGACCTTCTTTATATTCTTCGGGATCCCAATTATAAGTAAGCTCGAGCATAGGTGTATTTGTGTGGCTTTTGTGCTCTAAATCACCCGGTGACGCAAGAAATATCAAAGTATAGCGGCCTTTTTCATTCGGCGTGCGTTTGACCTCAACCAGTCCCAATTTATTGCAAAAAAAGTCCAGTGACTCATCTAAATTAGATATTCGCACCATCGTATGTAAATAATTCATCCCTTTTCTCCTTTATTATTGGCATTTATATCCCGTTAATGCCGCTTACAATAGATTTTAACGTCTATAATTATAGTGTGGAACTTATTATCACAACTCAGGTAATAAGTAATGTTATTAACCTCGCAAAAGGAAAGAACATGCCTGATAAGATCCAACACACTGCAGCCAGTATGCAGCAAAAAATGCTCGCTCGTTATAGCGATGGATTATCTCATAAACATAACAAACATCACCTAGAATATCGACAACACTGTAGATCCCACCCATGTAATCAAAGTAATGGCTTAAATGAAGAAGATGGATTAACTGGTTCTACGGGATTATTACGTCAATTTAAATTAAGGAAAATACGTAAACGACCTGACAAAGGACATTTCCATTAACAACATGCATCCTAGGAAAAGCAGTTGGATGTTTTTACCCTTGCATCAATTGCTTTTCTAGGGTTATCCAAAAGAATTATTTTGATACGTAAAATATTTAAGAATTTTTACTACTTGCGTCACATCACTTGTTTGTCTTGCCATATTAACTACTTTTTCAGCTTGTTCTTGATGCACATCTCCCATTAAATAAACCACTCGATCAGAAGTTACTACCTTAAATGCGTTCGGATCAATAGAGCCATCAGCAAAAATTTGGCTGCGGATCTTCGCTGTAATCCAACCGTCTTGCACTGAATTTGATCCTGAGGTACTTACTCCTACCTGATTAAACATCCGTCTATAGCCTTTTACTAAAGCCAATCGTCGTTTTAATTCGACACGCATTTCAGGAGTGGGTACATGGCCAGCTAATAAAACATCTCCATTAAACACCGCAATATCAATCACACAATTGTTATTTTTAAATTTATTATCAATCGTGATCGCGTTATTTACTTTGAGATATAAATTGTAATCATCTAATTTTTTATACACATCGTGTCTATCATAAACCATAGTGGCACCTGTCCATAAGCTGCTTATGCAGCCAGACAGACACAATAGAACCAATGTAAGTAGAACAGCAAAACATCCATGTTTTAACATTTTATTTAATGAATATACTGGAAAATTTTAACCACTTTATTTACACCATTAACTCGGCGTGCCGCATCAACAGCAAGCGCTGCCTGGTGATCATTGACGATGCCCATGAGATAAACCACTCTATTTTCTGTGACCACGCGGATAGAGCCTGATTCAAGTCCTTTTTTAGCCAGCAATGCAGTACGAACCTGACTGGTAATCAGACTGTCTTTTGAACGGGCGGTCAGAGGTATGGGGTAGCCAACCGATATTTCATTGTAAACACGATGCACACCTGGGCCCCCGCGTGCAATTTTTTCAGCCAAATTACGTAAAGACGGCGTAGGCGTTTGTCCGACAAGCAATACAACACGGTTAAAACTAGTCACAATAACGCGGGAATCACTAAACTGACGGTTAGTTACTATTGATTTATGAATGACATGAAATAATCGAGCGTCGGCTTCCATTGTAATTACGCCGCGTCGATCATAAACCATTCCAGCAACAGCACCTGTTACAACAGCAGCAACACATCCTGTTAACAGGGAGGCGACCAAAAGAAAAGCAATCGATTTTAATCTAAATTTAAAACTCATTTTTTTACCCCAAAACCTGACCAAACAATGATTGGTCAATTAAATCACAAAAGCAATGTAAAATGAACAGGTGCATTTCCCTAATTCGCGCCGAATTATCGGATGCAACACGCAGCTCAATATCCTCGGGACCCAAATGATTGGCAAGCACCCCTCCATCTCGGCCACTTAAGGCAACCGTATCCATTCCGCGTTCATTTGCGGCATGAAGCGCATGCAACATGCTGTCTGAATTACCTGATGTAGTTAATAAAAGTAATACATCATTTTCTTGTCCAAATGCCTGAATTTGCCGTGCAAAGACTTGGCTGTAATGATTGTCATTTGCAGAAGTGCTTAAACTGGTTGCGTCGGTACTCAAATTAATTACGGGAAGCGCGGGTCTTTCTACTTCAAATTGATTCAACATAGCACTGGCAAAATGCATGCAGTTAGCACTTGAGCCCCCATTTCCACACAATAATATCTTTCCATCCGCAAGCAAACAATTCACTAAACGTTGCCCAGCTTTGGCAATCGCATCAGATAAAGAATCAGCGAGGGCTATTTTGGCTTCTATGCTCATACCAAATAAATGCCTTACTCGTTCTTCCAGTTGTACCGTCATATCAAACCTCTATCACTTATTTTTTGTAGCCTGGGTGAAGCAAAGCAGAACCCGGGGCTTCCTGGTACATTTTCTCCACACCTTCACCCAGACTACAAAAATATTTACTCTGTTAATCAATAATCTGCACCAAACGCATCCTTTATCCAATTAATGGTCGCTGATGTGCCATCAATACTTACAACATCAAAACGAAGGGCAAATTGGTCATACTTTTTATGTTCCAGCAAATAGTATGTAGCCGTCTTGAGTATTTTCTGCTTTTTTGCATAAGTAACACTGGCAATGCCGCCACCAAACTGGGCGGATACCCGTGAACGAACCTCTATAAAAACCAGTTCTTCCTGATCACGCATAATTAAATCAATTTCGCCCAGGCGGCAACTGTAATTTTGCGTCATTAACTTAAGTCCTTGCTTTTTTAAGTATGCTAAAGCCTTTTCCTCAGCAATGCGTCCTTTCTCTTGAGTTATCAATTACACGGTCTCACCCAAAGAATGGACAAGTCCTTGTTTGAACTGTCCCCACTCCAATACACGTGCCACCTGTTGCGATGGTTTGAGATATAAAATACCATCTCCATTATGCGATTGATCTGCTGGGAATAACATCAATTGGTTCAATTGGGTTGCCAAAGTATAACTGTCTATTCCTAAAGCATACAATCGATTATAACTGTTAAATTGTTCTGGCCAATTGCGTGTACCGGCCTGATGTGCGAAAACCCAGGGGATGTCACAGAAAATGATTCCATCAAGATCTTTATCTTTCAATGGATTAGCACTACCACCATACACACTGGCCGTAGCATAGACAGGAACATCCCCCGCATAATAATAATTGAGCAGCGGCATAATTTGCCGTGCTTTAGACGGATAGGCTAACAGAAAAATCATATCAAAATCTTGCCTGCGACTAATAACCGGTTGGATTTTCAGTCCTAATAATTCTCTTATTTTTTTCTCACGTTGCTGGCTGTTGCTGATTTGCAGAAAATCTTTCATTTTTTTATTCAAATCATCATTTGCAGCATATGAAAAAGTATCCACAACACGTCCACCACTCTTTTGCCATTGTTGCGTAAACGCGTGAGTGACTTCCTTTCCCCAATCAGTACCAGGCGCAATAATCAATGCACGACTATATCCTTTATTTTTTGCTCTGAGCGCAACCTGAATCGCTTCATTTACCGGTGAAAGGCCAAATGAATAAGAGTTTTCCTGGATATTGGCATCCGCATCATTTAATAACAGGGTAGGGACAGGGTGGGCTAATGCCGCAACTACTGCTACCTGTGATTTTGTTAATGGTCCCACAACATAATCCGCCCCTTCATTAAGCGCAGTTTGATACAAAGAAGCCACATCACCTTTACTGGTATCATAAGTTTTTACCTGCATGGAGGTCTTGTTATTATTCTTATATGCTGCCATAAATCCATCGCGTACTGCGGTTCCTGGTCCTTGTAACGCGCCACTTAAAGGAAGCAAAAGCGCAACCTGTTTCGGCTGAGCACGTATTTTATTTGCAATTGAGTCTAATGGATTAGGCAAAATATGATTTGCCGGATGCTCATTAAAATGAGATTGCCACTGATCTAAAGCAGCAAGCAAAGATTGTGGATTATCTCGATACTTGCGTGAAATTAACGCGAGCTGTAGCCAGCCTTGTAACACAGATTGATCAGATGCTTTAGTAGCCAAAGAATTTAATTCAGTTTGTGGCATATGCGTTAAAGTTAACCAAAGTATACGGCGATTATTGGCTTGACTCTCGTCATCAACCAGCAATGACTCAAGTTTGATACGCTCATTAATGGACTCCATTGGCTTATCAGTACCACGATAAGCTTGTGCCAATAACTCATGAAATTGAATCTTTTGGTATAGAACAAAGTCATCACGCTCCGTAATACTGGCTAATTTATTTAATGCCGTTTGTGGGCGGTCGCGAATGAGATCAATTTGTGCCAACAAAAGATTTTTTTCATTCTTAAGTGCCGGTGTTAAATCTGTAGTCTGTGCTAAAATAGCAGCACCTTGTCGCCATTGACCTTCTGAAATCAAATGACCCGCTGCGAGGAGTAACGATTGTTGCTTGTCACTGCCTTCTTGATTTTTGGCTTGTATCAGGTAACTTGCGGTAGATTTAGAATATGGGCTTGCTATTTTTTTCTTCTCTACTTTTGGTGCAGTTACGGGTATAGGTGTTGCCATTTCAGGCGGGTTAACTGCTGTAGTACATTGACAAAGAAAAAGGGTTGATGTCAGTAAAAAAAATGCGCGAATTTTTATTGTTTTAATAAACATATTTTTAGACATTGAATAAGCAATAACGCAAGAGGATAAACCATGACAAACTCACTAGCAACAGGCATAGGAACTCTCTATATCGTTGCAACTCCAATAGGAAACCGTGAGGACATTACCTTTAGAGCATTAGAAGTACTTAAATCAGTTGATTTTATTTTAGCGGAGGACACCCGCCATTCCATACAGCTACTCAGTGCTTTAGGAATAAAAAAAAATCTTGAATCACTGCATGCGCATAATGAAAATGACAAAAGTAAACACATTATCGATGAGCTTTTAGCAGGAAAATCGATTGCCTTAATTAGTGATGCAGGCACCCCATTAATTAGTGACCCTGGATTTTTATTAGTTAAATTAGCCAGGCAACAACACATTCCAGTTGTGCCTATTCCTGGGGCTTGTGCATTAATTACTGCACTTTGTGCAGCAGGCATTCCTTGTGATTCTTTTCTTTTTTTAGGATTTCTTCCGGCAAAACAGCAAGCACGGAAAAGCAAATTGCACGCCTTGCGCACCGAACCACATACTTTGGTTTTTTATGAATCAACACATCGTATTCTTGAATGCATCACAGACTTAAGTGACGTTTTTGGTGAAACAGGTGAGATGGTTCTCGCCAAAGAATTAACCAAAACGTTTGAACGTTTTATTACAGGTACGATAATGGACGTTAAAAATTGGCTGTTGGCAGAGCCAGCACATGTTAAAGGTGAGTTTGTTGTGCTCATCCCTCCTCGTCCCGTGGTAGCTGAACCAGATGCTCATGAAAAACTACTTTCCGTGTTGCTGAGTGAGTTACCTCTGAAACAAGCAGTAACTATTGCCTGTAAGCTCAGTGATGGCAGTAAAAACGAATTGTATGAAAAAGCTTTAGCGATAAAAAACAAATCAACGTAGCTTAGGCGCCTTGTATCCCAGATTACGCTAGGCTAATCCAGGATACAGTACTGTAATGGAGAGACCCCTCATCACACTTGGGATTTTAAGTATTAGGTAATTCGTTGACAAAAATAGTTCAATAACCGTAGGCTGGGCTGCTAAGCCCAGCATGTAACAATGTCAATTTATGAATATAATGAGTAAGTTACTTGCCAAATTGAGATTATCGTGATGGCTTTCATGATGAGCATTTTGAAGAGTAAGAATTAACTCAGCAAACGCTGGGCTTAACAGCCCAGCCTACACTTGCTAAAGTACTGCGATGACAGATCCCTTGTGGCACTCGAGATGGCGTAACTACATTAATTACGCAAAACAACAGCTTCTTTCATTAACCTCAATTGCCTCATCCTTGTAGACTACTGTACCCTCTATAATAGAACCATCTTCATCAGGCTTTTCTAAAGCTAACTGCGCTTCTTTTTTGCTCTTATGCTGATCATAAGCATGATAAATTTCATAACCTAGATACAGCGCAGTTAAAACAATCGCCGCCGGCCAACATACCGCAAAAGTGGCAATGATAAGGGTAGGCATAACCGTATTTTTGACCATCGTAAAAATAAAATCATTATACGCTGCTTCGTACTCTTTAAGTGCGAATTGCAGATCTTTTCCAGTGCTTTTAGCATCATCTAAGCGTAAGCTTTTTTCTTGGAGTTTCGAATAAGCATCCGAAGAAAGATACATCGCGACAGCAAGAGTACAAACAAAAAAGCAGGCAACAGCGATTCCTGGCCCTGTAAACAATAGCGAGGCAGTAAATCCAAGCATCAATAAAGCCGCTGCAGCCGCGGTAAAATAAAAAGTTGCCTGTTTTGTCTGCCAGCCAATTTCCAGTTCTTTAAGTTGCAGTTCGAGCATTTTTTTATGCTGCTCTATATCCAGCCCTTTGAACTTCTCTGGGTGCTTTTTGAGTTCTCGCAACTCATTGTCGTATTGCTCTTTCTTTGTTAAATACTCCTGTTTTGCTAAATGACATTTATATAAAGTCATGCAAACGTCAAAGCCTAAAAAGATGGCAGTTATAATCCCCGCAGTAGGATCTGGGATATGCGTAATGTGATTAAAATTAGTAATAAAGTTTACTGTTGCCCATACTAAGTCATTCGCAAAATTACAATGACGCTTATAGAGTTCAAATTTAAACCGCTCAAGCGCTGTAGTTTTATCCTTTTCCTCTGCCTCTGTTGGAAACCAAGTGTGGCGAACTAAATGACCGAAATCTATCGCAAAGCGCATTAAAAACAAGCCCACACTAAAATAATTCAGTACACCATTCGGTGCTTTAATAAAATCAATTATTTTCTGAGCATCGGTATGTGTCCCGAGAATTGCATCCAACTTTTCAAGAATTTGTAGCTCTTTTGCTAAAGTAAAACCCGTAGTTAGGGTGAGACGGCAAAAAACCCAATACACACGACATAAGTTTGCATAAGCCACATAATCACGAATTCGCGATAAATGTGCGGGCGCAGTCCATAAATTCTCAAACCCCTTGGCAAAACTCTTTTTTAACGATTCGATAAAATCGTCTTCCTTCTTAGCCTCTTCTTTCGCTTTTTTCTTAGTTTCTTCTTGCTTTTTTACTATGTGTTTCTTAATTTCTGCCTTCGCATCCTTATATTCCTTTTCTTTAGCCTGATGTGAATACGCTTTATAAAAGTTTTCCAAAAGAGTCGCACAATAGTAACAATAGATCCAAAACGCTTTATTATTTTTATCTCTCTGTCGTTCCAGCACAGCAAACATTTGGCTGAATTCTGCCTCAAGCGCTTTTTGGTTTTCTAATAAAAAAGAATAACCAAGTCCATCTGCTCGTCTTTCAAGGTCCCCAAGATTTTTAAACTGTTTATCATGAAGTTGCGTAAAAAACTGAAACTTATCATTACTAACCGCCTCATTTTGTTTTGAATAAGCCATGGCAACCTCACAAAAAATACACAGGGAGTTTTATTTCTACGATACGGTATCATTTGGTTTTTCTTTTGACAAGAATTTTTTGTTTGTTTTTTTATCACAATGTTTCAAAACGGTAAAAATGTTTCAAAAAAGTAAAGAAGTGGTAAGTAGTAATGCATCAATCAATTTTTTGATTAAAAAAAAGGAGGCTCTACGAAGTGTGCGTCCATGTACTGAACGTTATGGCGAAGCAGTGCGTAGGATTAAGAGGTGGATTAAAAAATTATTTATTGAACAATAACTTACTTTTAAAACTGATGAGGCATTTATTGATGGCACAAAGAAACAGAGATTGAACTCATACTCTTTTGATGGTACAGGATGTGATTTAAATCGTGTAACAATTTATCACACTAAGTTCGATGGAATTAAAACGAATTAGCCTTTATTTAACAAAGACATTCCCATATTTATGCCTTGGTCAAGCATATCTTCACCTTCATCTACTAGTGATCCCATTTGATTCTGACTCTGATCCTGATTCTGTTGTCCACCATTTCCATGGCTTTGAAAAACATCATTTACCTCGTCGGGCAACATAGATGTGGCTATCTGCATAGGATCTAAATCTGATTCAGAAGGAGCACTCATTGATAAACTTTGGTCATCATCAGAAGATTGGTCATCTCCTTGTTTTTGTAGCAAATTTTCAGCACTTTTCACCATATTTTCAGCATCATCGGCTAATTGTGTGGCTACTCCTTCGGCTATCTGGGCCATAATAAATACCTCTTTTATAAGCACCTACATTAAGAATAGCACAAATAATAAACACCCTGAATTTATCAATACATTCAGCTCCCATTGAGGGCCTCTCAATATCAATAAATTTATTTACCAATACAAAAACTGGAAAAGATGCGTCCTAATAAATCATCGGAACTGAATTCGCCGGTGATTTCACACAAACATTGATGTGCTTGGCGTAAATCTTCTGCTAATAATTCTCCAGCACGATGTTCAAGCAGTTGTTGTTGGCCAATAGATAGTATATTTTTTGCCTCATCTAATGCTTGTAAGTGACGTCTTCTTGCAAGAAAGTGTCCTTCGCTCGGTTGATAACCTACAACTTGTTTTATTAGTTGTTTCAGTCCATCAACTCCTTCTCCTGATTTTGCAGAGATATAGACGCTATGATCCTGTATTTGCGTAGTGTGTCCTAAGGTATCAATTTTATTGAACACGGTAATAATAGGAACTTCCGAAGGTAGTGCAGACTTAATTTCTTTAGTTAAATGATGATGCTGTTCCAAATCATTCACATCAACAACAAGTAATACACAATCGGCTTTCTTTAACTCTTGCCACGCTCGTTTAATTCCCTCTTTTTCGACTACGTCATTAGACTCACGCAAGCCCGCAGTATCAATAATGTGTAGCGGGATGTCATCCAATAGAATATGTTCACGCATCACATCACGCGTAGTACCTGCAATTTCAGTCACTATGGCTATGTCACGTCCGGCCAAACAGTTGATTAAAGTTGATTTACCCGCATTAGGTTTCCCTGCAATCACTACTGATAAACCTTCGCGAAGGATAACACCTTGATTTGCTTGAGCACGTATTGCTTCTAATTCAGTTAAAACAGCATGTAACAAATGTGCAACTTTACCGTCATTGAGGAAATCAATTTCTTCCTCTGGAAAATCAATTGCAGCCTCTACATACAAGCGTAAATAGATAATTTTTTCATTTAATTGATTAATTTTATTTGAAAATTCACCTTGTAATGATTTTAAAGCCATGCGTGCTGCCGTTTGCGAACTGGCTTGAATTAAATCAGCGATTGCTTCAGCTTGCGTCAAATCAATTTTATCATTTAAAAAAGCGCGTTCAGAAAACTCCCCTGGTCGCGCCAAGCGTGCTCCAAGTTGAATGCAGGCTTTGGTGAGCATATCGAGAACCACAGGAGAACCATGCGCTTGAATTTCAACAACATCCTCGCCAGTAAAAGAATGTGGTGCTTTGAAATAAATCATTATCCCTTGATCAATTAAAGCATCGAATTGTTGGGATTCTTCTTTCTTTGACAATGAATAAAAGGAACAAAAAGTCGCCAAACGAGGTTTTAATGTCTTATTGCCATTAAGAGAAACAGCAGTGGAGTATGCTTTTGGTCCTGATAAGCGGATAATTCCTACCCCACCTCTTCCAGGTGGGGTAGCTATAGCAACTATAGTTTCTGTAGACATTTATTTAGCAGGAACAAGTTTTTTTGCAGGTTTTTCATCAGAGTACTTACGTGTAATGTACCATTGTTGCAATATGGATAAAGTATTATTCACAATCCAGTACAATACCAAACCAGCTGGAAAACTCCAAAACAAGCCTGTAAATAACACCGGTAAAAACATCATGATCTTTGCTTGCATCGGATCTGGAGGCGCTGGATTTAATTTTTGTTGAACCAGCATCGTCGCGCCCATAATTAATGGCAATACATGATAGGGATCAGCCGAAGCCAAATCTTTAATCCAGAAAATAAATGGTGCTTGTCTTAACTCAACACTTTCTAATAAAACCCAATACAGAGCAATAAAGACAGGAATTTGAATCACGATAGGTAAACAACCACCTAAAGGATTTACTTTTTCTTGCTTGTATAACTCCATAGTAGCCTGGCTGATTTTGGCTTTATCATCACCATAACGTTCGCGCAAAGCTTGTAATTTAGGTTGTAACTTACGCATCCCAGCCATTGATTTATAGCTGGTAGCAGACAATCGATAAAATGCTAATTTAATTAAGACTGTAACTAAAACGATAGACCAGCCCCAGTTACCAACAACATTATAAATTGCTTTCATCAACGAGAATAATAAGGACGATAAAAACCATAAAATTCCATAATCCACAGTCAGATCAAGCGAGGGGGCAATGCTTTTTAATACGCTGGTGATTTCTGGACCTAGATACAATTGAGCACTAACTGTTTTTTGCTCTTCAGGCTTCAGGGTAATCGGTTGTCCAACAGCACCAATGGTATAATCGTTATTCACAGAGCGAGTGTAAAACTTATTATTCGAATTCGCATCTGGAATCCAGGCACTTAAAAAGTAGTGTTGCTGCATGGCAATCCAACCACCTTTACTATCTACATCCAGATTGGCTTTATTCATATCGCTAAAGCTTACTTTTTGATAGCGGTGTTTTCCTGGTTCAGAATAGGAAGCACCTGTATATGAGCCAACATGAAATACACTTGATTTGTCTTCTTTGGGTGAGCTACGTAACAGTTGCGTGTTCAAATAGCCAGTCCAGTCGGTACTGCTTTTATTAACAATTTTGTAATGGACATCAATGAGGTAGCTGCCTTTAGTAAAAATAAGTTCTTTTTTTACTTCGAGCCCTTGATCAGTTTTTCCGCTTAACGTGACGACCAATTGCTTCTGATCAGGAGTCAATTCGTATTGTTGTTGCGGTGTTGTGAAATTCAAATTGAGCATTTGCACATTTTGTCCTGAAGGAACAAAAAGACTGCTGTTAGCAACATAACGCTCACCAGGCTGATTTTGTAATAGAAGAAACGGTTTATTTTTTTCGTCTACACTTTGAGGATAATCAAGGAGTTGTCCAGAAACTACGTCGCCATGTTGTAAATCAATGCTCACATCTAAAACATCTGTTTTAACACGAACTAACGGTGCATTACTGTTTTTAGTTTGTTCTACAGTAGGAGATGCGGGAGTTGATGTAGGAGTACTCGTATTGTTGGACGGAGCTACTTGGGGTAACAATGGTTGTGCATTATTCTCTTGGCTAACTGCATTTTCAATTGGCAAATGCTTAGGAGGATAATCTACCTGCCAGGCATTCCAAAGTGATAAACCAACTAGCGCAAGCGCCATATATAAAACAATACGTCGTATATCCATCAATGATTCTCGTTGTTGGGGAGTACCGGATCGTAACCACCACGTGACCATGGGTGGCAACGCAATACTCTTTTTAAAGCCATCCACAAACCTTTGGTTATGCCACATTGTTGGATAGCACTTTCGGCATATTGTGAACAACTTGGGTAATATCGGCAACTTGGTTTTAACAAGGGGCTAATCAAATATTGATATAGTTTGATGGGTAAACAAACTATTTTTCGTAACATGAGATTAATTTTTTCCATGTTTTGCCCATTCTAGCGTTTATAATCGCATTTGTTTGTTTTGCTACGCCTTGTCTTGCTAAAAAAACCACATCTACTGCAGGTAATTCTTCTTGTCGAAAGCTTTCTCTTAACAGCCGTTTGATACGATTTCGATCATGGGCTTTTGCTATCAATTTTTTTGATAACGCCAGCCCAAGTCTTGCATAACCTAAATGATTCTCTCTAAAGAGAATGACAAAGTCGGATGTTACTATTTTTTTTGCTTGTTCAAACACATGATTATAATCTTTTTTTGTTAATAATCTTTGTGTTTTTTTAAATGCAGACACTTACGCAGTCAAACGTTTACGGCCTTTAGCACGACGACGTTTAATTACTAATCTACCTGCACGAGTAGCCATACGCTCACGAAAACCATGATCACGTTTGCGTTTTAAATTACTGGGTTGAAAGGTACGTTTCATGATGAACCTGCTAATAAAATTATGAGGTTGGCAATGATAGAGAACTTTTTTTCTACTGTCAATTTTGGATTTTGATTATTTTTTGTATATTTTATCTTTTTTCATGTTGATTTACTTGTTTGCTAATAACTTCATTAAATTTATTTTTTAAATTTTTTATTATTATTATGTTCCTTATTCTTTGTGAATAACTTATATATTTGATTATTAATCAACTAGTTAATTTAAATGTAACTTTGTTTGTAAACTCTTTTGAAGCCTGTGATCTAATTGTAAGTATTTTTATTTTTTGATTTATTCATTGTTTTATTATCAGCTTATTCCCGTTATTCGATCGGGGTTATTCATAAGTAACTTGACACAAGGTGATTTAAATTCCGCCATTTTATTGGCTTCTTGATGTGCCGAAATGAGTTAAAAGCTTTTTTAATCACAGTTATTGTTTTATTTCCCCCCTTTACACTAGCGTAAAAGAGGCCAAAGAATGTTGATTGCCTTTTTAAGAAATAAATAAAGTATTAGTTTGGTTTTAAAAAAGTTTATTAATTTCATTAGGACGAATCAGTCTAATAAATCACATTCTCTTATGATTACTCAGGTGACCACTGGTACCGGCATTTGTGGCAATCCTTTTGTTGTACCGCATAAAGGCAGCTCATGTATTCTCTCACTCAAAGTAAATCGAGCCCAATTACCGAGAAATATTTCCCAAGGACTACCCATTGTTTGTGAAAGCAGTAATAAGAATGAATGTTACCGGCCCCCCCCCAAAAAAAACTGATATTGCTGGCAGGTTAAAAAAAATCTTAGTGGCCTATTAATAAATTCATTAAATATATTTTTTTAATTTTTTGTTATTATTATGTATCTTGTTTCTTGTGAATAACTTATTTATTTTATTATTAATCAAATAGTTAATTTAAATATAACTTTGTTTGTAAACTCTTTTGAAGCCTGTGATCTAATTGTAAGTATTTTTATTTTTTGATTTATTCATTGCTTTATCATCAGCTTATTCCCGTTATTCGATCGGGGTTATTCATAAGTAATTTGCTACAAAATGATTTACTTTCTATCATTTGTTTTTTACCTTATGCAACGGATTTTATAAAAACGCATCCTAATTTTCATTTTGTAATGAAGCATAAGTTAGGTTATATATTTTATGGTTACTCACATTGAACAGGGATGAAACTATGTATCTAAAGCTCATGGAAGGAGTACAGCGTTTTCAAACTCAAGAATATCAAAAACGGAAAGAGTTATTTACTACTTTGGCAAATGGACAACGCCCTACGACTCTTCTCTTTGCCTGTTCTGATTCACGCATCATTCCAGCTCTTGTTACGCATACAGGACCTGGAGACATATTTATTACCCGTAATGTTGGTAATATTATTAATCCGTACTCCACAGATCCTTCAAGTACTGCAGCAGCTATTGAATTTTCAGTTAAAGTACTGGGCGTACAAGAAATAGTTGTATGTGGTCATTCTCGTTGCGGAGCCATGGGGGCCTTGCAAACCTCTAATCTTGAAGAGACTTTACCTGCTGTTGCTGACTGGTTAGCAGAAACAAAATCTATGCTGAATGTGCAGGATGATTTACATCATCATTCTTTAGCATGTATTACAGAAAAAAATGTTCTAACACAAATTGCAAACTTAAAAACACATCCTGCTGTCATCGAACAACTTGAAAAGGGTAAGTTAAGCATTCATGGTTGGATTTATGAATTTGAAACTGGGCAAATACTAGCCCATGACCAAGCGACAAGCCAATTTTTACCTATCGAGCAGCTAAACCACTCTTTAGTAGATAGCAATGCCTTGTTGACGAGTAAACTATTAGATGGCGTGCTACATTTTAGAAAAAATGACTTCCCTAAAAAGAAGGAACTATTTCAATCTTTAGCACAAGGACAGCATCCCAAAGCGCTTTTGTTTTCTTGTTCTGATTCGCGAGTGATTCCCTCACTCATTACGGATACTGATCCTGGCGAGCTATTTGTTACTCGCAATGTTGGTAATCTTGTACCTTTTTATTCGTCCACGCCCTCTGGAGAGGCAGCCGCAGTGGAGTATGCAGTAGATGTATTGGGCGTTAAAGACATTATTGTCTGCGGTCACTCCCATTGTGGGGCAATGAAAGGATTAATGAATCCTCATCTAGATAAAGAATTACCAGCCGTTGCTTCATGGTTAATTTATGCAAAACCTACGCTAGAAAAACTTAAAATAAAATTTCCCGAGTGTACGGAACATTCTTTGGTTTGCACGACTAAAGAGAACGTTTTAATGCAAATAGAACATTTGCAAACACACCCTGCTGTCATTAGGAAGCTTGCGAATAAACAGCTTAAACTACATGCCTGGTTTTATGATTTTGAGTCAGGGGAAATGTTGATTTATAGCCAGAAAAAAGAAGATTTTATTTCTTTTAATGATGCAATAACAGAAATACTCCTCAGCGATGAAGTATTCACCAAAATGCGTGCCATTGTTGTAGAAGAGGCCATGAAATATTTAAAAAATTTAGCCTCACCAAAAACTGCAGATGCGTGCATGATGGTGATGCCAATATTGAATTGTATCCGATTTAAAGGAATCTCGGTAATTTGGGAACAAATTAAAGCACCTATAACATCAAGGATTAAAGAAGAGTTTGGCAAATTATGTCCACATCATACTGATGAACGGTTAACTTCACTGATTGAAAAGGGCTTAGAAGTGACCCTACCTGATATTAGGGACTTACAAAAGGATATAATGGCCTCCCCTGGTTATTATAAATTCAGTGGTTACATGATGAGGCATTTTATTACTATTGCAAAACCACAAGAGCCGCCTATGCAAAAAATAGAGTGTGGCCAAACCATTTTTCGCTTATGAGATTACATATTCCTCACTGTTATTAAACGAAACAAATAGCTACTCTGTAGGGGCAAGCATCACTTGTCGGGGTTGTCGAACTAGAAATAAAAATGGCAAATTTCCCCCTTATTCTAACCCTCTCCCACTAGTGGGCGTTGTTGAAAAAAATCGTGTGTCATTCCCGCGCAGGCGGGAATGACACAAATGCAGCTTGCTGACTATGGCGCTTTTTCTGTGCGAGCTGGAAGAATGGCTGATTAAATAGGAATCCTGGTTGCTTGCAACCTGGCTTGTTCTCATAATGACTCATCTGGTCTTAAGGTAAGCACCTCATATCCATTTGCAGTGACTAAAATAGTATGTTCCCATTGTGCGGATAATTTGCGATCTTTGGTAACAACAGTCCAACCATCTCCTAAAGTTTTCACTTCTTTGCGACCTAAATTGAGCATTGGTTCAATGGTAAACGTCATTCCTGCATGTAATGGTAATCCGGTATTTGCCTTGCCAAAATGCATCACATCAGGTTCTTCCCACATTGAACGACCAATGCCATGACCACCATACTCACGCACTACTGAATATCCATTTTGTTCAGCATGTGTTTGGATTATGTTTCCTATATCACCAAGCCGCACTCCTGGACGCACTATTGAAATGGCTTTATAGAGACACTCTTGGGTAGTGTCTACTAATTTTTTAGCAAAAGGTTTTACAGGACCAACGAGAAACATTTTACTCGTATCGCCGATATAACCATCCTTTTGTACCGTCACATCAATGTTAATAATATCGCCATTTTTAAGTATTTTATCAGAAGGTATGCCATGGCAGACCACATGATTTATCGAGGTGCAAATGCATGCAGGAAAACCATAATGGTTTAATGTTGAGGGGATTGCACCCAAATCGTTAATGATGTATTCACGACAAATTTGCTCCAGCCTACTGGTACTGATCCCAGCAACAACATAGGTTTCTATCATGTGCAGTACTGATGCCGCTAAATTACCGGCAACCCGCATTTTTTCTATTTCTTCAGGCGTCTTCACTAACATCGTGTATCTCACCTAATGATGCTTGGTTGATTAAAATTTTGAGCATTTCAGCATAAGTAATGGATGGATTTTCTTCTGCCAGTTTCCCTATTCTTATCCAATATTCTGCTTGCGAGTTAATTGAGCGGCTCATTGCTCTTGCCATCAGTTTTGTTGCCTCGTGTAATTCATCAGAAATTTTTACGATACCCATATTGTTCTCCAAAAAAAAGGAAGAATATAGTATTTTGATATTAAATGCTATATTTTGCTATAAAGTATATTTTAGGCAACGCATGCGCTTAAACAAATATATTCTTTCACACGAAAAACCTGTTTAGACTTTCGATTTTAGAAACGCAAATGAGTCTTAGTTGGGCAAAGTGGAGATGAGTAAGTTTGTGTTGGTGTGAAAAAAAAGCGTAATAGGGGAGAGGTAAAAGTTTAATGCGCAATAAGGATTAAGACTCGTTTCCATTTTTGCATGTCAGAAATTTGTTCCTCAATTTCCATAAACCTCCAGCCATTCTCTGTTTTATTTAATCCCTTTGGGCATGCCTAATACGATTTTTTTTAAAAGGGTGCTTATTTGTTCTTGCTCCTCTTCATCAAGGATTTGCGTTACCGCAGAATTTAGAGCTGCCCACATTTTTTCAACTTCTACTCTTAATTTTTTTCCTGTAGCAGTGAGATTGACCTGCATTACTCTTTTGTCGGTGCTAGATGGTATTCTGGTGATATGCCCCTGCCCCTCTAATCTTTGTACCATTTTAGTAACTGTGGAGGCATCCAGGCCAAGCCTGCAAATGAGTTCAATCTGACTTTGCCCATCGCGGTCCCATAATTGCATGAGCAAAAGCTCTTGTCCGGGATAGAGATTAAGAGGTCGTAACAGTTCGCTAGCCATTCCCCTATGCGTTCTGGCAAGCAGAAAAATCAGGTAACTGAGCTCATTACCTTTGACCGCATTTGGAAAGCGTAAAACGTCTTCATCTGTGCAGGAACTTTTTTCTTCTTCAGCTTTCCCTTTCATATTAACCAATTGAGGCTCCCCGGTTATTGGTCTTGACAAATACTTGGTCGACCAACTATATTTGTAATTAGTTGGTCGGCAAATATATTTTGGTACATTGCCCTAAAATTTGCAAATTAGATATGGAAGGTAATTTATTATGAACAGTTTAATACTCTCAAAGCCGCTCACCAAAGGAACGCTGATATTTAAAAACCGGGTTTTTATGGCGCCCATGACACGCTCACGTGCCACACAGCAAATACCTATTGATTTGATGGCTGACTATTATGCCCAAAGAGCATCAGCAGGACTTATTTTTACAGAGGCAACGCAAGTAAGTCCGCAGGGTGTAGGCTATATATTTACCCCGGGAATCCACAGTCAGGAACAGGTTTCAGGCTGGCAAAAAGTCACTCAAAAAGTTCATGCCCAAGGAGGTAAAATTTATTTACAACTTTGGCATGTAGGTAGGGTTTCTCATCCTGACTTTCATGGTGGCGCGCTGCCTGTCGCGCCTTCTGCTATCGGCTTTTCAGGCCAGTCTTTTACTCTTTCAGGGCCTAAGGATGTGGTGACGCCAAGAGCCTTAGAACTGTATGAAATTAAAGAAATTATTGCGGATTTTAAAAGATCGGCACAACTGGCTAAAGACTCGGGTTTTGATGGGGTAGAAATTCACGGCGCTAATGGATATTTGCCAGCACAGTTCTTGGAAGATGGCACCAACAAAAGAACGGATGAGTATGGGGGATCCGTAATTAATCGTGCCCGTTTTTTAATTGAGTTAACGCAGGCAGTGATTGACGTATGGGGATCAGAACGCGTTTCTGTCCGTATATCACCCAATAACCCATTCAATGGAATGCAAGATTCTAACCCAAAAGAGATATATCTTTACCTTGTTGAACAGTTGGAAAAGCTGCATCTGGGAATGTTACATCTCGTTGAATCCGCACAACTTCCTGAGGGAGTAGAACCATTAGCACCGGCAATAAGAAAATTATTCTCTGGATTCCTGGTACTTAATGCGGGCTACAATCAGCAAACAGCCGAAGCGGCAATTAATGATGGCCTCGCTGATGCAGTTTCTTTCGGTAGTAAATTTATTGCTAATCCCGATTTACCCGAGCGTTTTGCAAAAGATTTTCCTCTAGCTATTCCAGATCCTGCAACGTTCTATGGAGGCGCTGAAAAAGGGTATACAGATTATGTTAAAATGGAAATAATGGGTTAAAAATATCCGTTAAGCAGGAGCCCGACCCGAGTAGGTCGGGCCTTGGTCCGACAAATGTGTTCCGGATTATCAACGGTAGCAATCCGTTTTACAGCGGAGCAATTTGAATTAACAAACCAGCGGGGAGAACTTCTTGGTTTTGGAGAAAGGACTCACTATTAAACTGTTTTAACCATTCATCCAGATTTGTAATCTCACTTTGAAGCAAGTTGGGTCAAGACCTAACCTACATTTAATAGCTTATTATATAGGTTAATTTCGGTCTTGATCTGGATTCAGATCTCTAAATACACACTGTTTGTTTTTACAAAAAATCGAAACTTGCAAACTAAACGTGCCATCGCGAAAACGGTGAGAAACATAGCCGAGTACATGCTCTTGTTTGGTGTCGGTTGCTTTGTACAAGGAGTAGCCGATACCGGCTTGATCGCAACCTTGTTTTTTGGCAATCACCAATTGTGTATTCTCTCCCGGTAAAATTTTGTCTGGCCCACTTTCAATAATACATCCCGATTCTGGCCACATTCTTGTTTTAATAAGCGTATATTTTTCCGCTCCTTTATTACTTTCGTTAATGAACTTAGAGCTGTAATTATCCTCCGCATAAGTTATTGCAGGTAGATATAAGGTAAAAAAAGTAAGGGAAGAAAGTAGAAAAAACCGCTTGGTTCTCATTAACATATAAGTTCCTTTTTGATGTTCTTAAATTTATTGTAGTGGAAAATGAAGTTTTGCTTGAAAGAGCAGATAAAAATTCTTCTTCCTGATGTGTAGGTATCACTTGTTTTGGGACAGCATGTTTCAGTACAATTTAAGTTTATTGCTTAAATATTAAACGTTTTAGACGAAGGTAAGTTCCTCAAGTGTTTTAGAGGGAACTTTTTGTCTGTGATGGTTTTTCAGTACAGTAGGATTTGCCAAGTGATTAAATCTCACCAAAATTTACCCATTCATCCTGCACTCACTCCATATGTAAAAAGCATAGACATTGAATTATTTAACCCAAATACAACCGCAGATGCTTTGTCTTATAGAGTTTTACCTGATTTCTTTGTCGTATTAGGCTTTCAATGCGGTGGTTCACTTTATATTTTGGAACAAGATACAAAACGCCAACTATTCCACTGTGGGATAAGTGGGATGCAAACACAATATCGGATATTTCAACCAGAAACTGTTGATACAAAAACGGTTTTAGTTACACTTTATCCTTGGAGCATCAATGCATTTTTTAGAGAAGATGCTTATCAGTTCACCAATCAGGCATTAGGGTTAACAGAAATAATAAAACGTTCACCTGTATTAGATGTAGAAGAGCAACTCAACCCAATTACAGAACCCAGTGAATTGGCGTGTATGGTGCAAAGGTTTTTACTTAACTTACTGAAAACAAATAAAGCACAATTGCCTCCTCCGGCCATTATAAATTTAGTTCAACAATTTCCATGCCTTGATACCACGCTCTCTGTTGAGCAGCTTGCTAAAAAATATGCAATGAGCAAGCGTAGCTTAGAGCGGAAATTGAAGAGCATGATTGGCATAAGTCCTAAACAGTTTTTGCGCTTGAGTCAATTTCGACAAACACTTCAACAGATACAAAATGGAGCCCATTGGGAGTATCTCATTGATCATCTCAATTATTATGATCAAGCCCATATTATTAATAGCTTTAAACAGTTCTCGGGATTTACGCCTGGCCAGTTTCATGCTGCACATATAGCATTGTCCACTAAGATTTAGCTACAAGAGTATATATATTCGTGGATTAAGCCGAGTAATCTTAGTGGGTGATGCTATAAATATAAAATTGTCGCGTTTTTCCAATATTGGATGCAAATAAAGTGGCATAGTTCCTTTATCAAAAAATGATTAAGGAGAAAATGTTATGTTTCATGTGCAACCCAATACTATTGCTGTCATTAAAAAATCATTACATGCTGGTTTTAAAGGGCAGACGACTTTTCCTGAGCATGTTAAAACGATTGCCGATGTCGGTGTAACACGCTATATAGTCGACATACTTCAATCTAAGGTCATCTACCATTTTGCAGATAATAATATTCATACAGAAACTTTACCTGCAACTTATAAACAATATAACTTCAGTTTCTTTGATCCGTCAGAGGTTAAAAATGCGATAAAGGAAATACAACAGCAAGCGATTGATTATCCTACTTTTCTTGCACGTATTGCTTCAGCGGGCACCAAAAGTTATGAGGTTAATATCACTAAAGGTAGAATCATATACCAAGGTGAGAATGATAGGTGTATAGAAGAATTTCCAAAACTCATTTAAGACAACAATCGAAACAGAGGTATAGGTCGGGCTTTGGCCCGAGCCACGCTTGAAAATCCTTTTGCTCGAAAACATATAATCTATTCATCTCTTCTGGTACAGTTCAGCTATTAAAAAACAAACTAAAACACGAGCATGGCACTATCTACAAAAGCAATTTTGAGCGCACTAGGGAAGTCCACTGCCTCAGCAAACGAGTTTCCTATTGATGCCAATGAGCTGACAACAGAGTATGCACTTGCTGAGGCGATTGGAGCGCAACATGTGTCCTTAGAAGATACGGATATGGTTGTGATTCTTTCTGGTCGCAGCGGCTTTGCAGGGACCTATTTGGAGGCAGCAGATAAATTCGTTTTATGTGAAAAGGAATACGATGAGACCGATACGATTCGGCGGATGGATTATGGCGTTAACATTGCAAAACAATGCACACAAAACAATCGCAACCACGGCATTAATAAACCTGTTTTTGTTTATTTTAATGGGGTTCAGCGACAAAATGATGAGCTGCGAAAAATATTAAAAGCAAAAGGAGAGTACAATGGGTATCCTGCCGCGCTAATTATTATTGACGGGATTCCGTTTGACAATACTCTAGGGCAGGTTCTTGGATTGAGTCGCTTTCTCGATATGCACTGGGCTAATTTTTGCAAAACTTACAACTTATCGCGCTCACCAAATTTAGTTCTTTGTTCTAGCAGTTATCATGTTCCGCGAGTAACGCTTGCCCATGGTGCAAATTCACCATTACTCACCACTTCTTTTTGGCAAAACCAACCGGAGTTGGTAAAAAAGTTATCTGCTGATATGCGTCACTATATTTTAAATCCCGGTGTAACGCTTAAAAAATCAAAGTTAACGGTATTGGGTTGCGACAGACAAATTACAGCAAATCCATGTTGGGAAAAAGATTTAAAGGGTGATATGGAAGCTCGGGTTCGCTATGCATATCTACAAAAAGTTCCCTCCATTGCGCAAAAGCGTGCCGATAATGATGTGACCGTTAGAAATGCGCTCGTGTTAAAGAGTTTTTATAATCTGTTCCGAGATATGTTTTTTGAAACAGCTAAAAAGCCACAATCTGCTAAGGAGCAAGTCAAGCAAACGCAACAAGACAAGGAAAGACAACTCTGCATGTCATTAAGCTAAATGCGACGAGTAAGTTGATGATGTTATTGACATAAAATAACTTTAAGGTTTCCTCATCTATAAAAGCTTGTTAGAATTCAGTCTCAGTGTGGTTTTCTGTTTACGGATTTTCCTAATAATTTAAGGATGAAATATGAAGTGGAATTGTTACTCAAAACTTTCAATAGCTGTTGGATTTTCGCTCATTAGTTTTTCCTCGTCGTCAGCCCAGCTCATATATGGATTACATCAGGCCCAGCAATTTAGAAGTAATGCAGCTGGTGATTTTTATATTCAACTCGCGAGTTATAAAAATAAATCCTATGCGTTACGTGCAAAATCGCGAGCACAAAAGAAAACAAGCTATCCTGTGTTGTTAAAGAAAAAAAATGGTTACTACCAACTGTTACTTGGTCCACTACATTCTGCAACTGAAGTAAGAGCTGCTGGTCAAAAATTTGGTGGTGGCTTACCTGTTGTACAAGCTCGCCATAACGTGTCTCTAACTCAAACGAAAACAGCACATCATCCTGTGCCAGTGGTGCAAAATTCTGAACGTGTTGTCGTAACCAAAAAAGCCGCTGTTTATAAAGATAAGGATGGTGTTCCTCCAGCAAATCACTGGTTTATTGGTGTGGGCGGAGGATGGATGGATCCTTTTGGGACGAATACTGATAACTTTGCTACTTCAGGAATGCCTGGGTTTCCAGATGACCGCTATGCTAGCAAAAGTTCAGGTAGTGCGGGACAAATTTCCGGTTTTCTCGGCTATCAATGGCGACGTCCAGCACTTTGGCTTCCGGCAACCAGTTTAAGCTTTGAATATACCTATACGTTTCCTTTAAGTATCGATGGCCATATATTTGTTAATGACCTGCCAGATACGGATAACTTCACTTATAAGTATGATATTTCACAACAATTATTCATGGCAAAACTGAAGTTAGATGTATACCAATGGAAACAATTCATGCCTTATATTTCAGGTGGTATAGGCGCTGTATTAAACCGTGCTTCTAATTATTCTGATAGCCCCATTCCTGGAGCTACCCTGATGAATCGGCGTTATGGTTTTACTTCTGCAACGACAACACAATTTGCTGGTACTTTTGGTGCAGGCCTTGATTATTGGCTTAATTACAACAGTCAAATTAGTGTTGGCTATGAGCTGGCTTATTATGGAAAAGCCAAGACAGGTTATGGTGAAGGCACACTGAGTAATGACCGTCTTGAAAATAATCTGAATTCGAATGCTGTTGTTGTAAAGGGAACATATTTCTTTAATTAATTACTGATTGAAATGTTCAATATTGGCGAAATTTTTAAAATTATTTAAGGATAAGACTGTGACACAATACATACGTTATTTTATTTTCAACATCTTATTTTTTTTGTCGATGACTGGTCACGCGGTGGATAAGATTGTTTGTGATATTACGAATACTGGAATTCCTGAGCGGCCTGAGGTTGGTCAGGCTTATGCCAATACTTATACATGTCAAAATAGGAACCCTATGCATTTTCCAGCCATCCAATTGGCAGGTGTAGTACTGGGAAATTCAATTGGCACCAGCGTGACTGGAAGTTGTGCAACCCAAAAAGTTGCTTCAGGTCAAAGCTGCCAATTTATGGTCAATATTAATCCGTTAAAAACAGGGACACAGACATTTCATCTGCAAGTGTTTGATGGCTCCATATATTACCTCAACCTTCCTGATATAACGACAACAGCAGTTTCTCCGCAACCCTCGGCAACGATTACCTGGCCTGGTTATAACGGTGGTTCTGCGCAAGCAGACAGTAGAGGAAATGGTGCTGGTAGCTTTATTGCCAATGCTACTGATAGTTCAGGTCATCAAATTAGGTATACATTTGCGATAAGTGGACCAGGAACTATTGTTGGCACGCAAACTGGAACCTTCACTTTAACTGGAGTAAATAGCTCCACAGTGATCACGATAACCGCTACCGCGGATGATGCCGCCCCAGTGGTTGGCACGCCAATTACTGTGCAAGTATCTAATGTGCCAATCAAGATACTTTCTTTTTACAATAATACTTCGGAAACGATTTATCCTGTTATCGAAGCACCAATCCTGACTGTTGATCCATGGCTGCAGGCACAGTTTGGAGTAGTTGATGTCGTTTATAATACTTTTGCAGCAACAAAATTGCACCGAGTTTATGTGAATGGAACTAACGGTATTCCTCCAATGCAATCTGCACTAGTATCCGTACCATTTTACAGCTATTTGGTTCCTAACCCGATGGGAGGGCATTATCCTGACCAACTCGTAGATTGGTGGTCTTCAATGCGTGTCTATATCTACGATGTGCAATCTTATTTAATCCAAACTCAGATTGAAGATGGCGTTAGTCCAGTTACTTTATATACTCCTGGTCCAACCTGTATTAGTGGTTGTTCACAAACAAGCGTCTATAGTGCAAATACTATAATGCCCACTAATGATCCTCAGCAGCTAACAGAATACACTTTTGCAGACGTGACTACTGCTGATCCGCCTCCATATCCAATTAATCGTACTACAGTAAACTATGATTATTCTGCTGTTGACCAGGTTTATCTGCCAGTAGCAATGGAGCCCTATGGTTCGAATTTAGTTGGATATACTGGAACAGTTGAGGATCTAACGAGCTTTAGAAATGGTCTGAATACCTTTTTAGCTGGAACACTGTGGCCTACCTATGCAGGACTTCCTTATCCGCGGATTCCTGGAGCCTATAATGTAGTCATAGGAAACCCACAACTAACAAGCACTACCGCGCAAACTGCGGCACTTACTACATACTGGAATAATTGCAATAATGTGGCCAGTCCAGATTATACCAATTGTAATGCAGTATTTAATATGTTTAGTGCAAATTACGCCGCTTGTAATAGTGGTACGCCTCTGAGCGGACCATCTGCTCTGCCTATGGCAAATTTATACGGTTATTTGACTTTCTGTGATGCGCAACGACTACCTAGCAGTGGTGCTGGATTCGATGCATATACCGCGTTACAGAATAACTACAAAAATTATTCAAGCTATGCGCAAGATTTTAATCCTTATGTTGAGCTGATACACCAAACGCTGCAAATGAATGTTTATGCTTACTCTGTAAATGATGTGGTCGGATTTATAAATGCTATAGGTGATGGCCTGGTTATCACCGTTGGCGGTGCAACGGGTTTACCAAATTCCCAGCAATATGATCCACAAAAGGTGATCACTGTTAGTCCCGGGGCTGGCTCTACGGTTGTCTATACACAGTATGGAGTATGCTCGCATACCGCCTCATCGGGTCCACTCAGCGGCGTATTTACATTCCAGCTTCCAAGCAGTTCTTTTCCTTGTGAAATTACTCTAGAAGATTCACAAAATAAACTGTACCACTTCACGCTTAATTCTCCTGCACCGTTAACCACAGGAGGATCAGATATCAGCTGTGCTGCAGCAGATCAGCCTTGGTGTAGTGGTGTTGTAGTTGCCAATACACAAACTATTAATACCCCACCGCCAAATTCATAATTTGTTTATAAATCGCGCAGGGGCCTTAGGGCCCCTGCCATATTCTTACATGCCGCTATCGCATATGGCGGTTGATTCAATCCAAATGTATTTTGCAACTTTGCAGATGATATGTGTCATACTGCTTATTTCATTGTTGTGAATGTACTACATCACGCTTATAATTGAAGCGTATTGCCGAAGTAATCCCATTTTATTGGCTTGGCTTTTGAAATATCCACACTTTTTTCTGTGGATAACTTTTCTTTATTCTAAAGCCTGAGTATAATTTGCTTGCAGCCGCACCTTAGTGAACTGAAGAAGTTTCTACTTCTTTATTTCATGCGAAGTAATTTCATGCTTAATTATCTTGCTGACCAAGTACTTTCAGTGGCATATTTAAATGCTGTGGATAATTAGTTTTAATATTCTTTTTACCACCCTTCTTTGATGAGGAGTTATGTTGTGTCAGCATCTGTTTGGCAAAAATGTTTAGGACTGTTACAAGATGAGTATTCTGCTCAACAATTTAATACCTGGCTGCGTCCTTTACAGGCTCATACAGATGAGCAACGTTTCATTTTATTTGCACCGAACCGATTTGTTGTTGATTGGGTAAAAAAGCATTTCTTTTCTCGAATTGAAGAATTGATTAAACAATTTTGCGGTGATGAGATTAAATCAATTTCTATTGAAATTGGTAGCAAGACTTCCAGCACTGACTCTGATTCAAGTTCTTCAGGTTCATTTACAACTGAAACAAAACCCTCGGCGCCAACAAGCGCTGCAGCGATTAAGGCGGCACCTAAAAAAGCGGTTGATTATAAGAGCAGCCACTTGAATAAAAAATTTGTTTTTGAGAGTTTTGTTGAAGGTAACTCTAACCAGCTTGCTCGAGCGGCCTCCATGCAAGTAGCGGAGCGACCTGGTGATGCATACAATCCTTTATTCATATATGGCGGAGTGGGTTTAGGAAAGACACATCTGATGCATGCTATAGGTAACTCTATCTTAAAGAATAATCCGGATGCCAAAATTCTTTATCTGCATTCTGAGCGGTTTGTTGCCGATATGGTTAAGGCAATACAGACTAATTCAATCAATGAGTTTAAACGTTTCTATCGTTCATTAAATGCTTTGCTTATTGATGACATACAGTTTTTTGCGGGGAAAGACCGATCGCAAGAGGAGTTTTTCCATACCTTTAATGCCTTATTGGAAGGGCAACAGCAAATTATTTTAACAAGTGATCGTTATCCTAAAGAAATTGAAGGGATGGAAGAGCGTTTAAAATCTCGCTTTGGCTGGGGATTAACTGTTGCCGTTGAGCCACCGGAGCTTGAAACACGAGTTGCTATTTTAATCAGTAAGGCCGAACAGTCGAATATAGAATTGCCTTATGAGGTCGCGTTCTTTATTGCCAAACGGATTCGCTCCAACGTTAGAGAGCTAGAAGGTGCATTACGCCGTGTTATTGCTAATGCGCATTTTACGGGAAAGCCAATTACTATTGAGTTTGTGCATGAAGCTTTACGTGATCTTTTGGCCCTACAGGATAAATTGGTTACTATCGAAAATATTCAAAAGACGGTTGCTGAGTATTATAAGGTCAAGGTGGCAGATATATTGTCAAAGCGACGTAGCCGTTCTATTGCAAGGCCTAGGCAAATGGCTATGGCGTTAAGTAAAGAGCTAACCAATCACAGTTTGCCAGAAATTGGTGATCATTTTGGTGGCCGTGATCATACAACGGTTATTCATGCATGCAGAAAGGTTAGAGAGTTGATTCAGGACGATAGTGATTTTGCTGAAGATTATAAAAATTTAATGCGTATTTTGTCTTCTTGATGAGATGAGATCGTTTGTTGAAAACTCATCCCGAACTTGGTGAGGGATTTCCAGACGTGTGGTATGAGCATTATGGTAAAATAGAAGGATCTCTCAAGTGATCCTTTGTCGTTAAACTCCTCAAGATAACGAGGTTGTGCGCGATTACTTTTTCGTTATTTTAGGTGAATATGGAGTTCTATCTTGTTTGAATTCGCGATTAAAAAAGAGGACTTACTTGCCCCAATACTTACAGTAGCTGGTGCTGTGGATAAAAAACAATCTTTAGCTATTTTGTCAAATTTTTATTTTAAATTAGCCGAGGGCTTATTGACAATTACTGCTACCGATTTAGAAATTGAAATCTCCGCCCAAGTTGCCTGTGAATCCGGAGAACAGACTGGAAGTATTACGGTACCTGCTAAAAAATTTATTGATATTATTCGTTCTTTAGACGATGAAGCCAGTCCTAATGTAATTGTGAATAATAGTCTTCTAACCATTAAGCAAGGACGTAGTTCGTTTAAGCTTGCAACTTTACCTGCGGATAGTTACCCTCTTAGTGAGGATGAGTGCAATGAAGTTGAGTTAACTATTCCTCGTTTGGTTTTACTCAAGTTGTTGCAATCGACTCATTTTGCAATGGCACAACAAGATGTGCGTGTATTCCTTAATGGTTTATTTCTTGATTTTGAACCTAATCTTATTTCTGCCGTTGCGACGGATGGGCACCGAATGGCGATTTGTCGTCATCAGTGCGCTAATTCTAATGAAAAAAAACTATTGCTACCCAAAAAAGGGATTCAAGAGCTGCTACGACTTCTTAATAGCATTGAAGATGAGGAAGTTTTATTAGCGGCAGGTAAATCACATTTTAAATTAGTGTCGCGTCAGTTTGTGTTTTTATCGAAATTAATTGAGGCACGTTTTCCGCCTTATAATAAAGCAATTCCCAAAAATCAGGATAAACAGATCATTATTGATTGTTCTGTGTTTAAACGCTCATTGTCTCGAATCGTTATTTTGGCGCATGAAAAATCACGAGCAGTAATGTTGCATCTACAAGCTGGTATGCTCACTTTAATTGCGAACAACAATGAACAAGAAGAAGCGGTTGAGTCTTTAATTGCCGAAACTCAGGGGGATGAGTTAAAAATTGGTTTGAATGCCACATACTTGCTTGATGTGCTTTCACATTTTGGGGACGGACAAATCCGTTTATCTTTATCGAATACGGACAGTAGTATTTTAATTGAATCATTAGATGATGATAATTATCAATACATTATTATGCCTATGAAGATATGATCCTCTCTGAATTAAAAATTCATCATCTACGTAATCTTTCATCAGTGCATCTTGCTTTAAGCCCCAGATTTAATTTTATCTGTGGGCCAAATGGAAGTGGTAAAACATCCATTCTCGAAGGTCTATACCTTTTAAGTTGCGGCCATTCATTCCGCTCTCGCGAAATCTCGCCAATTATCTCCTATGAACAACCTTCACTGACGGTTTTTGCACGCGCACAACAACAAGAAACAATCAGTATTCAAAAATCTTATTCTGAGCCAACGCAAATTAAACTGAATAATCAATTTTGTTCTACCACTAGCCAATTGGCCTATGCTTTACCTTGTCAGGTTTTTTATTCCGATATCTTTCAAATTATCGATGCAGGACCTTCAATACGCCGCAGCCTATTGGATTGGGGATTGTTTCACGTGAAACATAATTATCTTGCGCTTTGGAAAGAATATAAAAGAGTGCTGAAACAGCGTAATGCTCTTTTGCGGCAGCATGCTGCTTATGAGCATTTTATCCCCTGGGATAAACAATTAAGCCAATTAGCAAGCCAGCTGCATTTGCTTAGAGAAGAGTACTTTGCACAATGGGAGCATGCATTTAGCGATGTACTTAAAGAGCTAAGTACACTTGCTTGTAAGATAGTTTATTATAAAGGTTGGGATAAAAAAAATCTTGGAAAGGACCTAGAGCACATATTAAAAGAAAGTTTTATCAGTGATAATCAAAAAACTTACACGCAATTTGGTGCGCACCAAGCAGATATTTTGATTGAGGTCCATGAAAACAAAGCCAAACAAGTCTTATCACGTGGCCAACAAAAAATTATTTTATTTGCATTGCGTTTGGCTCAGGCAAACTTGCTCCAACAAGATTGCCTCTATTTGATTGACGATCTACCTGCAGAACTTGATGAGGAGCATCAAAGTAAACTAATGGCTTATTTGACAAAAAGGGCTGGGCAATATGTCATTACTTCTACAGCCTATCCAGCATCGCTAGTGGCCATAATTAGTAAACAAGAGCATTCAATCGTTCGTATTAATGAAGGTATCTTAAACCTAGAAAATATAGTTACCTAGCCTGAGTACTGCGTAGCAGGGCCCGGGTAAATCTAAGGCGCTGACATGTCCGGATTTCGCTACACAATTACTTTTTAGGTTAAAACAATAATAAATGTTCCACGTGAAACAAAAAAAGAAAAATGCCAGCCTAAAGTGAATAAAAAACAGAAAATCCACGTTTAAAGTGCAGCAAATAATTAATTTCGCTTAGCATCGTTCATATTCATGTAAAGATTCTTGATGACATATAAACGTAGCACAAAATATGCTATGATTAAGCATTTAGAATAGAACACCATAAAAGTGTTAAGAGGCCACCTAATGAGCGTTGATGCCAGTTACGATTCAAATAATATTAAAGTCCTAAAGGGTTTAGATGCAGTAAGAAAGCGACCGGGAATGTATATCGGTGATACTGATGATGGCACCGGTCTGCACCACATGGTTTTTGAGGTTGTAGATAACTCTATAGATGAAGCACTGGCGGGCTATTGCAAAGAGATTTTTGTAACCATCCATTCTGATGAATCAATCACTGTTAAGGATGATGGACGAGGAATTCCCGTAGATATTCATAAAGAAGAAGGGAAATCTGCTGCCGAAGTAATCATGACGGTTCTGCATGCCGGGGGTAAGTTTGATGATAACTCCTATAAGGTATCTGGTGGACTACATGGTGTGGGCGTGTCAGTAGTTAATGCGTTATCCGAAGAATTGCATATGACGGTGCGTCGAAATGGCAGAGTACATGAGCAACACTATCGGCATGGGGTTCCAGACGCGCCTATGGCAGAAACAGGTGATGCAACTACCACCGGAACGCAAATTTGGTTCAAACCGAGTGCTGAAACTTTCTCTAATATTGAATTTCACTACGATATTTTAGCAAAGCGGCTAAGAGAGTTATCTTATTTAAACTCCGGTGTGTGTATTCACTTATATGATGAGCGCTCACAAAGACAAGATACTTTCCATTATGAGGGTGGAATAACAGCGTTTGTAGAGCATCTCAATAAAAATAAAAACGTCATTATTCCGACCGTTTTTTCCATGATCACTGAAAAAGATAACATTGTTGTTGAACTCTCAATGCAGTGGAATGACTCTTATCAAGAAACTCTTTATTGCTTCACAAATAATATTCCGCAGCGCGATGGCGGAACACATATGGCTGGTTTCAGAGCCGCCTTAACCCGAACTCTAAATAATTACATCGAGAGTGAAGGGTACGCTAAAAAAGCTAAAGTATCACCAACGGGAGATGACGCTCGTGAAGGATTAACGGCAGTACTTTCTGTAAAAGTACCCGATCCTAAATTCTCTTCACAGACAAAAGATAAACTTGTTTCTTCTGAAGTAAAAGCGGTTGTTGAATCTGGTGTTGCCGAAAAATTTAATGATTTCCTCCTGGAAAATCCATCCTGTGCAAAAGCCATTGTTGGTAAAATCATTGATGCAGCGCGCGCGAGAGAGGCAGCGCGACGTGCTCGAGAAATGACAAGGCGTAAGGGCGCCTTAGATATCGCTGGCTTGCCTGGAAAGCTTGCAGACTGCCAAGAAAAAGACCCTGCTTTATCAGAACTCTATCTCGTAGAGGGAGACTCAGCAGGAGGCTCGGCAAAACAAGGGCGAGATAGAAAATTCCAAGCGATTTTACCGCTCAAGGGAAAAATATTAAACGTTGAAAAAGCACGTTTTGATAAAATGCTTTCATCGCAAGAGGTTGCTACACTAATTACTGCATTAGGTTGTGGTATAGGACCTGATGAATATGATCCAGATAAAGTACGTTATCATCGTATCATCATTATGACTGATGCCGATGTGGATGGATCGCATATCAGAACGCTGCTTCTTACTTTCTTCTACAGGCAGACAACGGAGTTGTTGGAGCGCGGTTATATTTATATCGCACAACCACCATTGTATAAAGTGAAGCGCGGAAAACAAGAGCAGTATGTGAAAGATGATGAGGCCTTGTTTGAATATTTAACACAAAGTGCTTTGGATGGTGCAGCTTTCTATCCTGGAAAAGATATTCCACCAATTACTGCTATGGCTTTGGAAGAGCTGGTTCACCAGTATCGTCGCGCTGAGAAGATTATCAAACGCTATAAAAGAAGATATCCAAGTGATATTTTGAAGCGTGTAGCCTACTTACCCATATTGCAGAACGAAGATTTTAGTCAGCAAGAAAAAATTGCAAGTTGGTGCAAACAATTGCATTTGAGCCTGCAACAACTTGGAAGTAAGACAGAGCAATATCAGGTTGAGGTTCACTCACTCGAGGATAGCAATCAGTTTATACCTAGAATAATTGTTACCCAGCATGGAATGCAAAACTACATCCCGATGAATGTAGAGTTCTTCTCTTCTAAAGACTATAAAGAGTTAGTTAATCTAGGCTCTAAGTTAGCAAGTTTGGTGGAAGAAGGAGCTTATATCAAACGCGGCGATAAAGAGTTAGTTGTCGAAAATTTTGAGCAGGCATTAGGCTGGTTAATGGATGAAGCGAAAAGAGGCCAGACTATTCAGCGTTATAAAGGTCTGGGAGAAATGAACCCCGATCAACTCTGGGAGACAACAATGGATCCAGCCGTGCGGCGAATGCTGCAAGTGAGCATTGAAGATGCGGTTGCGGCAGATGCTATTTTTACCACGTTAATGGGTGATAATGTTGAGCCTCGAAGAGAGTTTATCGAAAGTAATGCTTTAGAAGCAGAAAATATAGACGTATAAAGCATCTTGCATGATCATTCGACTTGAATGATCATGCAACATCCACCCCTCAAAGTAAACCGTGAGCAAAAACACCTTTTAAAAAGAAAAATTATTTTAAATCAAACACATATGATTCTTTAAAACATTTCTGGACAAATGATATCACCTATGACAGGATATCTATCACTAGAAAATACCTACTAGCCGTACAGTTTAGAATGTAAAGGCCTCTTTCAAACCGAGTCAATATAATGAAGTAATTTAAGTAACTACACTGCTGTTTTGTACTCAGCTAACATCGTTGCGCTTTATGGTTGTAAAGGATTTAACTATATAAGGAAACGTTATGAAATTAAAATTGAATGGGTTGCCATTTAAACTTCTAGTTACACCAGTTGTTTTAGGTTTATTGAGCCTCCAGGCTTATGCACTACCGAAAGCTCCAGGGATAGCACATCATCCCATCCACTATAAACCAAATACCCCCCATTTCTTGCCTTCAGGATTAACACCAAATCAGGTCAGTGTAGCCTACGGGTTTAATTCAATTAGTGCTCAAGGCCAAGGACAAGTTATTGCCATTGTAGATGCATTTGATGATCCTAAGATTGAGGCGGACTTGCGTGTATTTTCAAAACAATTTGGTTTACCTGCATGTACTACTGCAAATGGATGCTTTAAAAAGATTTATGCAAGCGGTAAAAAACCAAAGACCGATGCTGGATGGGCGGGCGAGATCGCTCTGGATGTGGAGTGGGCGCACGCCATGGCTCCTGCTGCTAAAATTATTTTGGTCGAAGCAGCAGATGACAGCATGGATAATTTATTCAAAGCAGTACAAGTTGCGGTAAATAGCGGTGCTACAGTTGTTTCAATGAGTTGGGGTGCTGGTGAGTTTGCTGGACAAACCTCCTATGACGCTATATTTAATAATCCAAACGTAACCTTTACTGCCTCTTCTGGCGACAGTGGTGCAGGAACAATTTATCCTGCGGCTTCCCCATATGTTTTGGCTGTTGGGGGAACTACTTTATATGTGGACTCATACGGGAATTATCAGGGTGAAGCTGCATGGTCGGGAAGTGGTGGTGGAGTAAGTACGGTGGAAGCTTGGCCAGATAGTCAAAAAAATCTGCCTATTCCTCAAGCCAACAACATGCGCGGAGTTCCTGATGTAGCATATAATGCTGATCCAGAGACTGGATTTTCAGTGTACAGTTCAGTTCCAGGTGATGGCGGTGTGGGTTGGTCGGTGGTAGGGGGCACTAGCGCAGGGGCACCACAGTGGGCAGCAATTGTTGCAGTGGCTAACTCCATGAATGCTGTCGTCTACGGCGGTAGCTTCGCTAACTTAGTTTATGCTGCGGGTAATCCAAGTACTGGAAATTACTATTATAATTTTAACGACATTAATACTGGAAGTAATGGAACTTGTGGTTATTACTGTACAGCACAAGATGGCTATGATTATGTAACAGGTTTAGGCTCTCCAGAGCTTGGTAGCTTGATCCCAGATTTACCAAATTACCAACTGATAAAGATTCCACCACTTCAATAAGTAAATCCACTTTTGGTTGAGCTTAAGACTCAACCAAAAGCTGTTCTTCTTAAAAACGTTATTTTAACTCGATACAAGCTGTAATCATTTTGTGGCGTTTCCATGACACATGTCTTGAATCGGTACGAGTTTTTGATTGAGTGCCCAACAACATATATGTATAATCCGCACGCTTTGTGAATCTAAATTTGACATATCTTTGAGGCGAATATGATTTTTGTAGTTATTGGTGGAGCATCAGGCTCCGGAAAGACAGGGTTATCCCAACATTTATTAACAAAATTAAAACAAGCTGGAACAAGCGCACAAATATTAAATATGGATGATTATTATCGTGAAATTCCAGTAGGTGTTGATATTGCGGAATTTCGTAAAAAAACTAATTTTGATACACCGGATATGCTGCACTTAGATTTATTAAAACAGCATATTGTTGCATTGCATGAGGGCCTATCAATCACTAAACCTATTTTTGATTTCAAAACGAACAAACGTATCGGTGAAGAGACGGTGCATCCATCTGATGTGATTATTCTAGAGGGGATATTTGCGCAATATTTCTATAAGCACTACTGGTCATCTGAGCTGCCTGTCGTCACCGCAAATGTCGCAACTGACAATTATTTAGATATCATTGAGCGTCGTATCAAGCGCGATATGAAAGAGCGCGAACGAAAGCGTGAAGAGAGTACAGCGCAGGAACAAAAAAATGTTGGCCCTGGCTTCCTAAAATATACCGCCAGTAGTTCTATGGGGGCAGATGTCTACGTGATTAATGAAAATAGAGATGGATTAGATGGGCAATATCTTATTTTAGATGCTGCGGCTGATGAAATTATCGTTGAAGTCGATCAAAAACTAGCGGCACAACAGGTTGGTTCGCTAGAGGACAAAAAACCTTCACCCAATGCACAAGAACTCATCGCGAAAAGCCATCTTATTGCCGGAACCTTATTTCAACCACGCAGATTTGAAGGGCATTTTAGTGGTGTGTTTGGGGATTTTAAAGGAAAATATGTTCGGGAGTTTTCTGTACGGGAAGCAGAAGAAATTACCGCACCGTTTAAACCCTAGGAGAGCTTAGAATTATCATAATCCTTCAAGACGCTGTTATTCTTGGGAGCATCGTAGGTTGAGCCTTGGCCTAGCAATAAGTAATAAATTGCAAATTCTCGGACGCCACAACAATGCTTAGAATAGGGGATCTCTCTTCGCACCAGCCATGGCAGGAAGAGAGATTTTTTCTTATGGAGAAATAAGATACATTAAGCGTTTAGTGTGCTGCATCCTTGCAGCGAAGTACATCCCATGTACTTGTCCCTTAGTTTGACTTCCTGTCAGACGAATCCGTGTCATCCCTTTGAGTTACAGTATAGCCTTTTGGCTGTTGTTGTCATTGCGCAGATAGAGCAACAATGCGTAAGAAATATCTCAAAGAGAAGCGTGCGTTGTCTTAGGCTCCTGTTGTGTAATGCAATGAATTCCACCACCTCCAGCAAACACATCCAGCGCATCAATTTGTGTAATATGATAATCAGGATATAGCTGCGTGAATAATTGGTAGGCAGCTTTGTCATGCTGTTCATAACCAAAAGCAGGCATGACAATTCCTTTATTTGCTAAATAAAAATTAATATAGGATAAGGTCAACCGTTCTCCATCAAGATAGGTTGCTGGTGGTTGTTCTACCGTGTACACCTCTAACTTTCGTCCTTTAGCATCAGTTGTTGATTTAAGAATTTCCAGGTTTTCATGCAAGGTTGCGTAGTTAGGGTCTTCCTTATCATGAGTGATAAGACAAAGTACTTTTCCTGGTGCAATAAAACAGGCGATTTCATCAATATGTCCATCTGTTTCATCCCCTAATAAGCCCTTGTTTAACCAGATAATTTTTTGAGCACCAAGAAAATCATACAAATAATGTTCAATTTCTTGTTGACTGAGTTGGGGATTGCGATTCTCATTAAGCAAGCATTCGCGTGAGGTGAGCACGGTTCCTTCACCATCTACATGAAATGAGCCACCTTCCATAACTAAAGGTGCTGAAAAGGCCACGGCGTGGGTTCGTTTCAAGATGGCTGCCGCAATTTGGTTATCCAGCGCACAATCTTTATAGTTGCCACCCCAAGCATTATGAATCCAATCAACCCCAGCCAATTGTTGCTGCTGGTTTAACAAAAAAGTAGGCCCTGTATCTCGGGTCCATGAGTCATTAATTGCCAGAGTAAACAATGAAATTTCATCACCACATAGGCTTTTGGCTGATTCTTCATCCCCGGGATTGACTAACATAGTTACCGGCTCATATTGCGCTATGGCATGTGCAACCCGCGCATAAGCTACACGTGCTTTTTGCAGGCCGACTTTAGACCAAGTGTCGAGATGACAAGGCCATGCCATCCAACAGCGCTCATGAGGATGCCACTCAGCAGGCATAAAAAATCCGCTTTGTTTTGGTGTCATCTTATTATCTCCGAATATGTTCATCTAAATAGGTTAATTGAGAAAAAATGCTTCTTAATTCATTCAAATACAAAAGTGCAGTTTCCTTAGGTAATTCCGCATGGATTAATTGCTTCTCATAGGATTGCACTAATTTTTTGGTATCAAAATGAGCGAGATTCAGAACGTTAGTCACGGTATCGCCACTAACCAAATCATTAAGTTCAAACTGCCCATCGTCAGAGAGCTTGACGTCTAAGGAATTGGTATCGCCAAATAAATTATGCAAATTACCTAGGATCTCTTGGTATGCACCTACCAAGAAAAATCCTAATGAATATGGTTTGTTATCATCATACTGTGGCAGCATTAGCGTCGAGTTCACACAAGAACTACCAAGATATTCTTTAATAGTACCATCTGAATCGCAGGTTAAATCTTGCAAAACACTGTGCATTGCCGGTGTTTGTGTAAGCTGTGAAATCGGCGCGATCGGAAAGATTTGCCCTATAGCCCAAGCATCAGGAATCGATTGAAAAAATGAAATATTGCAAAATACTTTAACGGCCATATCTTCATTAATTTTTGCCAATAAAGTTTCTTCAGTGGGATTTTCCTCGTTGAGGCGTTCTTTAAGTTCCAGACATATATTGGTATAGAATGCTTCTACTTTCGCCTTCTCCTGCAAACTAATAACCCCATGCTTAAACAAAGAATGTGCTTCATTCAAAGAATGTTCTGCATAGTTGTATATCTCAATAGGTGCACTTGCAGTTATTGAGTGATATGTGTCATATATATCACGAATCACATGTGAGTCTTCTTCAGTAATTTCCGGAAGAGACGGTGATTTATTCATTATTTCTATATCACTAATATCAGAAATTAAAACCGCATGGTGAGCCGTTAATGCTCTTCCTGATTCTGAAATAATGTTGGGCTCAGGAACATTGGCTTCCTGGCAAAGATATTGAATGGCGAGAAGAATGTGGGTGGCATATTCATGGATGCTGTAATTCATAGAGCAGCCTTGATTTGAATGCGTTCCTTCATAATCCACACTGAGTCCACCACCCACGTCAATGGTATCTATGGGCGCATTTAATTGCCGTAACTCGACATAGTATCGAGATACTTCCTGCATGCAATGGCGAATATCGTGAATGTTGGCAATTTGTGAGCCCAAATGACAATGCATGAGTTGTAGGCAATCGAGCATATTATGGGCTTTTAATTGATTCACCAACTCGAGCACTTGTTTTGCAGTAAGACCAAACTTGGATTTGACACCACCAGTGTGCTCCCATTTGCCGGCACTTTTCGTGATTAAACGGATACGAACCCCTAGAGTTGGTTTTACTTTTAAGCGCGCAGACTCTTTTAAAATAATGTCCAACTCGGATATTTTTTCAACAACAATGAAGACCTTATGTCCCATTTGCTGGGCAATTAAGGCTGTACGTATGTAATAACTGTCTTTATAACCATTACAAACAATGGTGCCGTGTTGGTGATTACTCAGCATGCCAATTACCGCCATGAGCTCGGGTTTTGAACCGGCTTCTAGCCCTATCGTATGATTGGGTGATTTCAATAGTTCACGCACAACACTTTGTTCTTGGTTTACTTTAATGGGGTAAACCAGCTTATATTGCCCTGTATAGTCATTTTCTGCTATGGCTTGCGTGAATGCTTCGTAAATGCGATGCACGCGGTCATGTAAAATATCAGAACAACGAATGAGCAGCGGCAAATGGAGTCCTGTTCTGCTCGCCTCATTAACAATAGCCTGTAGCTCAACACCTGGTTTACCTGGTGCTTTGCTTATTTCAATATTCCCTCGGGGGTTAATACTGAAGTATCCCTCACCCCAGTTGTTGATGTTATATAAATTTTCTTCATGTAGTGTACTGTTGTTCATATATCGATATTCCAAAGGACTTAACGTGGTTTTACAAGGTCATGGTAGGTAGAAGGCTCTCGCTGCTGTGCAAAAGGAAACAATCTTCCCCATAATGCGCGTTGCCCAAAGTCTAATTCGGCGACTAATACGGCAGGTTTGTCTCGAGATGCTTGTGCTAAAATTTCTCCCATAGGTGTACTTATGAAGCTGCTACCATAAAACTCTAATCCGTCTTCACAACCAATTCTGTTGGTTGCAATGATAAATGTATTACTCATGATTCCCTGGGCAACCATAACTTTTTGCCACATGGGTTGTGTATTGACTTCAGGAGCAGTTGGTTCGCCGCCAATTGCAGTGGGATAAACCAAAATTTCGGTGCCCTTTAAACCATAAATTCGTGACAATTCTGAAAACCATTGATCATAGCAGGTAGGCAAACCCAATTTATGTCCTGCAATTTGGTGGACTGGGTAATCAGAGTCTCCAGGTTTAAAGTAGAAATTCTCATGGTATTTTTCCCCGCTGGGAATGTGCTGTTTGCGGGTTATGGCAATAAGCTCACCTTTATTGTTATAAGCCACGGCAGTATTGTAACCTGCTTTTTCAAAGAGTGAAGCGGTGATGCTCACATTATACGCTTTTGCCATTTTACTGACAAACTGAGTTGTAGGGCCGGTATGGATATCTTCCATAAATGGGGTGGGATCAACATCTGGGCGAGTACAGAAATAAGGGCTTAGTGTCAGCTCTTGCAAACAAACAAGGGCCGCTCCTTGTTGTGCCGCGGCAGTAATTCCGGACGCCAGTTTGTCTTGATGTTCTTTGGGGTTTTCATGCCATTTTTCTTGCACTAATGCAACAGTAAGTTTTTCATGCGTCATTAATATCTCTCTTGAAATTAAGGATCAAAATAAAGTGCCCTTACAAAGTAAGGGCGGGTGTGTTTCAGTTTAATGTGGCGTGAAAGAGGGTGAGTCTTCAAGATATTCTTCTTCCTCTTTATTCTTAGGTGTTTTACCTTGAGAAAGCTCATCATCAGCATCACTACCTGATTCAAATTCTTCTAAAGGCAGCGATTTTACACGTAGGAGAGGTGTTGGCGATTTTTTATATAAAAAGCCACTTGGATTGCTGGCTTGAGAACCGGTTTTCTTTGTCTCAGTACTTTCTTTGGCACTAATAGAATCGGCAATAACTCTAAACGGATTGGTTTCATCAAATGCTTCAGAGTGTAGGAGCTCTAATTCATGTTGGATTGATGCTTGGTGAGTAGATTCTAAAGTAGACAACTTTCCTGCAATGGATGTTTCATGACCTTGTAATAAGGTACTGAACATATTGACGAACGTTTTGCAGGTTTCAGCTTTATAATCGCGGCTGGTAAAAAATTTCTCTGGATTGTCACTTAATAATAATGTCTCTATATTTCGACGCAACGTAAACGCAAGCTGAATTTTTGCTGCGAGAATACTCTTAGGAAATACCGTACTTAGAGTATGCGCGATTTTGCTGCGTTCCTTTTCTGGCGTACACAAGGCTAATCGTTCGGCAATAGCTGACTCATTACTTTCTAATACCTGTGTGGCCAGATCGCTAAAGCGATGAAAAGGTGCAGGGTCAAATTCTTTTGCTAGAAATAAAGCATGTGGTGATTTATTGCGCAAATCATGTAACGAATTGATATGCTGTCTTACCAAATGCGCTGTGCGGAGTACCTCGTGGAACGTTCCCCCATTTTTAGCGAAGTTGTCTAAAGCTTTAATGTGGTTACTGTATTGTTTGAATTTTGATTCCGGACAAGCAGCAATTATCTTAGTTGCAAGCGCCAATTGTTCTTTAGTGCTTAATGCATTAAGCACTTTTGCGTTCTCAGCTAAGGCATCACCGTCGCTCAGCTGCTCATAGGGATTTTCTAGTGCAATTATTTCTTCATAAGTAAATACCATTTAATCCTCCTTAATTAAGGTGAGAAAGGTACTGAACAATTATACAAAGGAGTTTCTCCCAAAAAATATAAGCATTATCTCCTTTGTCCTCTTTCGGCATAACCGAAATTCCTTTTATCGACTACAGAGTTAAATTTGCACACTATTTTAACGGATTAAAATCGAACTGTCATGAAATTAATCTAAAGTTTTACGAAAAAGTGTCGAATAACTGATCAGATGCATGTTTTGCCTTAAAAAAATACAATAACAATAAGGAGTGGGCAATGTCTAAAACTCATTTACTACAAGACCCCTTTTTAAATGAATTACGCAAAGAAAAGGTGCCTGTATCAATTTTTTTGGTCAATGGAATTAAATTGCACGGTATTGTGGATTCTTTTGATCAGTATGTGGTCATGCTGAAAAACTCAATTACACAAATGGTTTATAAGCATGCGATTTCTACGGTTGTGCCATCACGTGCAATAAAAATGCCGGCTGAAGACGAAAACTCTGGAAACGATGGAGCTGTGGAGAGTTAGAAGCAGTGGAATTCTATTATAGGCCTGAGTGTGGTTTGCAGAAAATCAATAGGCGTTGTTTTTTGCTGCACTCGGGCTTGTTTATGTGGTCTTTGCCGAAGGGTAGCACATCATGAACCACGATGGGCTATACTAGCTATTAATCATCATAGATAGTTCATATTGACTCAAAATTGATGAAGGCGTTAATTGGGCTGGATGGAAATAGATCTTTCTCAGAATCACCTCAATGGTCATCGCGTTTTTGTTTCAACAGACCAACATTTGGGGCTCATCTATTCTAACTATAGTGTTTTTTTTTCTTCTTTTGACATAAACTGGCTTCTGTAGTTTTTAGCCTTATAAATAGGGGTTTCTACGCGCTTACACTGTGTTGTGATGCGAGATCCCTCGCTATGCTCGGGATGACGGGGTACAGTTTTGCCAGAATAGTAGAAATGTAATTAGGCTCTAATAAAAACATATTTTTTCGGAGAATAAGTTAGTGTTTGAACGTCCTCAAGGCGGTGAGCGTGCAGTATTGGTGCAATTAGCACTACCGGGAGTTGATGCAGATAAAGCATTGCAAGAATTTGAAGAGTTAGCGCTTTCCGCGAATGCGGAGATTTTGGATTGTGTTTTAGGTACACGTGCAACCCCAGATGCTAAATATTATCTCGGTAAAGGTAAAGCAGAGGAGATTGCACAGCTTGTTAAAACACTTGATGCAGAGTTGGTTCTCGTCAATCATGAATTATCCCCCTCACAAGAACGAAATCTGGAGCGTTTATTTGAATGCCGTGTGGTTGACCGAAGTGGTTTGATTCTCGATATATTTGCCCAGCGTGCACGTACGTTTGAGGGAAAATTGCAAGTTGAGTTGGCTCAATTGCAGCATTTATCAACGCGCCTAATCCGAGGCTGGACGCATTTGGAGCGCCAAAAAGGAGGGATTGGACTACGAGGCCCCGGTGAAACTCAATTGGAAACAGACCGTCGTTTACTGCGAGAACGCATCAAATACATTAATAAACGCTTGGAAAAAGTACGTAGCAATCGTGATCAAAACCGCCAGGCGAGACGCAAAGCCTCTTTGCTCACGGTGTCTTTAGTTGGTTATACCAATGCGGGGAAATCCACTTTATTTAATGTGTTGACTGGTGAAAGCATTTATGTGGCGGATCAGTTGTTTGCTACTTTAGATCCTACGATGCGCCAACTTAATTTACCGGGTTCTTCCTCCGTGATTTTAACTGATACCGTGGGATTTATTCGTGATTTGCCCCATCAATTGGTCGAAGCATTTCGGGCAACTTTGGAAGAGACACAGCAGGCGGATTTATTGCTGCACGTGATCGATATTTCTGATCCGCATTGGCGAGACAACGTTTTTTCAGTGCAACAGGTTTTAGATGAGTTAGGAGTACATGATATTCCTGTCATTCTGGTATTCAATAAAATTGACTTAAAAGAAGGGTATGAGCCTAAGGTGGATTATCAGGAAGAGAAATGTAAAGTATGGATCTCTGCTGCGTCCAATCTGGGGCTGGATTTACTCAAAGAAGCAATTAGCACCCAATTACATGGGGCTGTTCTTATTGAGCATGTAGTGCTTAAAGCGACACAGGCAAAATTGCGCGCACAACTTTATGCATTAGGTTCTGTTTTAAATGAATCGCATGATGAGCACGGTGATTGGTTGTTACAAATTCGCATCACTAAAGAACAAAAACAACGTTTGTTTGCAGAGAATACGCCATCGCGAACGAAATAGCTTTGTAGCCTGGCCGCGCAGCGGAGCCCAGGCTATAAGATCCAAAATACAATGATTTAAGTCTTTTTTATTACCGTGTCTAAGGTTTTAATATCTTGGCCGCCATAGAGCGTATCAACGAGCTCACCTTGGGGATTAATCACAAAGGTAACCGGCACACCAATAATATCACCTAATCCTAAAGCAAGTGCTGGATCTGAAGCGAGTGAGGGGTACTGGATATTGAATTTTTGAATGAGTTTCTTTTGTTGATGTACTGGGAGCCCATCGTAATTTACAGCAAATAACACAACGGAATCTTGCTCATGCTTTTGATAAAAACGGTTCAATTCGGGAATTTCATCAATACAGGTTTTACACCAACCGGCCCAATAATTAATAAGCACCCACTTCCCTTTTAGAGATGAAAAAGGAATTGTGTTGCCTAGGGTATCTTTAAGCAGCACATCTGCCTGGCTTATAGATGTGATGCTCATTAAGATAAATGCGACAAATAAATTTTTTATTTTGAAGTTCATAGTTATCTCATATTTCGAAAGCTATTCCATTCTATGGTAAGTGCTCATAGGAAAAAATATTTTTTCATACTACATCAAAAAATGCAAAATCGCTCGTATTTAATCGCGCATTAATGAATTGGGACCAACATAGTAGATCATAGAGGGATGGTTTAGGTATGATGATCGTATTTCAAAAAAACTAAAATCCTATGGCCAAACTCTATTTTTATTTTGCTGCAATGAATGCTGGGAAAAGTACGGTACTCCTGCAATCAAGTTATAATTATCGCGAACGCGGAATGAACACTTTGTTATTTGCGCCATCAATTGATAATCGATATCAACACGGCGAAGTGCATTCGCGTATAGGACTCTCCGAACAAGCTTTGATTTTTAATCCAAATGATGATCTATACCAGCAAGTCCTGGCACAAGAGAAAGAATATGCCTGTGTTTTGGTTGATGAAGCCCAGTTTTTAACCCGTACGCAAGTTCATCAATTAACAGAAATTACCGATCAACTTGGAATTCCTGTGCTTGCCTATGGCTTGCGTACCGATTTTCGCGGAGAACTCTTTGAAGGAAGCCAATATCTTTTAGCATGGGCGGATGAACTTGTTGAACTCAAAACCATTTGTCATTGTGGACGTAAAGCCACGATGAACTTACGCTTAAATGCTCATGGTGATGTAATCACTGAAGGAGATCAAGTCATTATAGGCGGTAATGATATGTATTCATCAACGTGTAGAAAACATTTTAAGCAGGGAGAACCAGGACTTAATCGAGCTATAAAAGAACCCTCGATGGAGAGTGTTTTTGACCTGGATTAAGTGTTCATCCGTTAATTAAAATCCTGTCTGTTACAACAGGTTCCTACGCGATAAAGAATATCTGGAGTGTAGGGTGAAGGACTGCAACCTGGGTTTCCACTTCGTTTCACCCAGGCTACATTTCCTGCCCACCGGGAGGCTCGCTAGATAGTTCATCTATGACGGAACGCTTATAATGTCGGCGCTTCGCCAGTGCCAGGTGCTATAGGTTCTTTTTTAGGATTGGATTCAATTAGAAAGCGAGCGTACTCAAGGAGTGCTGGCGAGCCAATAGGAATCTCCTTGGGAACACTTTTCAATACCATCGTTTCTTCAGTTGCTGTATACCCTTCAATAAGCGCACGATATTCAGCAGAGCTCATTAAAGTAGAGGCATCAGCGAGTACTAAAATTCTACTGTCGGGTGCGATTAATTCTAATTCACGTGCTCGTTTATTCATTTTGTCAAATTGTTTGTGAAAGTAGGCGCCCTCACCCGTGGTAGTTGATGCAACCTCTATTGCCATCATTCTTTGACAGAAGCTTGGATTGACAATAGTTGTCGCCTGTACTTGCTCAGCTTTAGCAAATCCTTTCAAGAAGCGTCCGGCAGCCCCCTCTACAATGACCATACTATGTAGATCGGTATCAAAATTTAGGCGCCAGTCATCTTCTGGTCTTGCGCCTAAGATTGCCGTTGTTTCATTATTTCCCTGGGCAAGATCAAAAATGTCCTCAACTCGTCTAAAGTCCCCAACATCCTGTTCTCCATGAAGGAGCTTTTGATAACATTGAAATGCTTCAACATCGACATGTCGTGCTGTTTGCGGACGAATATATACACAGGGTAAACACGTGGAGGCAATGGCTCCTTTCGCACTGATGAGCTGAAATCCAACCATATATTCTCTCACCGTGTGTGGATCAGGTGACATCGAAAATAAAGCACAGCTCTTAGGGACATGTATGTATTTAGCAATATCTAAATCAAAAGGTCTTTTGGCATAGAGCCCTGCACCAAATCGTCCATCGGTTGCAATATTTACGACTTCTTTAAATCCTGACATCCCACGATGAACTATATATGGTCCTCTGGGCAAACTTTTTAATAACTCCTCATATTCCATCTTTGCTGTTTTTACAGATACTTCTGCAGGTGGATGATGGGCGCCCTTAGGTGCATGATGTGTGCCCTTAGGTGCATGATGTGTGCCCCCATGTGCATGATGTGTGCCTCCATGTGCATGATGTGTGCCCCCATGTGCATGGTGTGCACCGCCCCCTGTAGCTGTATGTGGTGATTTTCCAAAAAGTCCTTTGGGAGTAACCGCTTTTAAAACCGCTGCGCGGCATGGGGATGGGGGTACGCGTACACGTAGAGAACGAGTTACTCTGCCTAGCATAATTTGGCCCTCCGGCTTATTTTAATTAAATGCAGTTATTTTAAATAAACTGTTTTTTTTATAAGCATAGCAGAGAAATTTGTGTTTAAAAATAGGCCAGGCGGATTAATTTATGAATGTGCAAAACGCCGCCCCCAACATAGTGGAGGTTGAAAACGATATTTGGGTTTGGGTTCTGTCGCAAAAAGTTATTTACCAAGGCAAGATCTCGATTTTTGCATAGGAATGGTGAGCGATGATTAGTTTTAAGTAGCATCATTAAGCGTAGTAGAGAAACTTTTGTCTAAAAAACAGACAATTCGTGTTGGCTTATAATTCATAGATAAAACTTCTTAGCCCCACACTGGCGGCTAAGAATAACGTGCTGAGCTCGTTGTATCCGTGGGTATTACTGGTGTTTTCTCAGGATTGGATTCAATTAAAAAGGCCACATACTCAATGAGTTCTTCAGAGCCAATGGGAATACCTCTTGGAACACTTTGTAATACCATGGTTTCACCGGTTGTTGTATGCTGCTCCATCAGCTCAAGATATTTAGGTGAGCTCATTAGAGCGGATGCATCACTCATTGTTAATATTCTTTGGTCGCCTTCGATTAGTCCTAATTCTTGAGATCTTTTCGTCATCGTTCTATGGTATTTGTCATAAAATGCCCCTTCACCAGAAGCAGTTGAGAAGACTTCAATGGCCATGAGTCTTTTAGAATATCCTGGATTCTCAATCGTTGTTGCTTCTACAGTATTGGCATTTGTAAAGCCGCTCAAAATACGTCCTGCACCTTCTACTAGCACGATGCTATGGATATCTCTATCAAATCGGGGACGCCAATCATCCTGTTTTGTTGCACCTAAGATTACAGTGGTTTCATTATTTCCATGAGCAAGATCAAAAATATTCTCGTATTGGGTCCGATTTCCTAATTCCACCGCCGCATTGATGACTTTCTGATAATGTTCAAACAATTCCACATCGACATGTCGTGCCGTTTGTGGGCGAATAAATACGGCCGGTAAGCCCATGGAGACAATAGCGCCTTTTGCCGTGATGAGCTGGAACCCTATCATATATTCTCTAACAGTGTGTGGGTCGGGAGAGGTAGAAAGCAATAAGCTGCTCTTAGGTTTATCTATAAATTCCGCAATATCTAAAGAAGCAGGTCTTTTAGTGTATTTCCCCGCGCCAAATTTCCCATGGGTTACAATACTTTCTACCTCTTCAAGTCCGGCCATGCCGCGATGAAGGGGGACGCTTTTGGGTAAGCCCTCAAGCATTGTCGGGAGATCTACCTTTGCCTTTTTAGCAGGTAGAAGCACGGTTGACTTAAGCGTTTGCTCGAACTCTCGAGCGCGAAACGTGCTGCTAAAAATGGTACCCAATCGACCACTATAAGAAGAGCTTACATTGCTTAAAACCGTGGAGCCGAAAGGACTGAGTACAAGTTTATCTGCTTTTTTCCACATTTGTGTCTCCAGAAACTTTAGAAAGAGAAATAATTTGGGCGGCAGCGTTAAATTTGATTAACGTGGCCTTTATTTGATCATAGCACAAGAAAGTTTTTGTTCAAAAAACGGAATCTATGAATTTATATAGATCAAATTAATATATGTTTAGGAGGTGCTGTTGATGGCAGAATTACTGCTTTAGTCCCGTCTACAGGGTGATTAAAAATACTTCTGATGAGCAACGTAGATTTTTTAGTAGATTTCACCGCTGCAGACGATTCTGTTTTTTCTGTCACAACCAAATCTACAGGGCTAGAAGTGGTTGTTTTCAGGGATCACATCACCTCGAGCTAATTTTTTTTTGTGTTTTCGTATGTTTTGTGTGGCCGCAAATTAAATATTATTCAATGTGGTCATTTGCTGAATGTATGATGCAATAAATTTATTTGCAAGGCTTAATTTTGTTGCTAAGTGCAGATTGCGAGAGCTTGTTGAGAGTTAAAAAATTTCTTCGTGCATTAAATGGGCGGCTATTGATTTAGGCCTTTGATTAATATTTATATCGCCTGATAAATTTTGGACTATGCTATATAGCAGTGATGTGGAAATTAATGTTTTTTGTTAGCTAACATGGAGCGTATTCATGAGCGAAATTAAAGTAGAGCGATTGATTAAAGGTATCCTGGTACGCGAAGGTGCTGGGGTGAAATTACATCGCTATATTGGTATTGAGAGGAGTAATGATTTTGAGCCTCTTCTTCTGCTCGATTATTTCAATAGCACGGATCCTTTGGATTATATGGCAGGGTTTCCTGCCCATCCTCATCGAGGTTTTGAAACAATTACTTATTTGCTCGACGGTAGTATAACCCATGAAGATAATAAGGGGCATAAAGGAACTATTGCGGCTGGAGACGTGCAATGGATGACCGCTGGTAAAGGAATTGTGCATTCAGAAATGCCCTCCACTAATGGTCGATTACATGGTTTTCAGTTGTGGTTAAATTTACCTGCATCAGAGAAAATGCGCGCTCCTCGTTATCAAGAAATGCAAGGTACTCAATTGCCAGTGGAAACACATGATTCAGGTGGGCAAATTAAGGTAATTGCGGGTCAGACCGATAAGGGGACCGTTTCGCCGATTACAGGCATTGCTACGCACCCCTTATTATTCGATATTGTTTTACCACCTGAAGCAAGTATACAGCAACATATCCCCAAGGATTACCAAGCGATTCTTCTCGTTATTTCAGGAACTGTACGTATCGGGGAGCAGTTAGTACAACATGATACCGTAGCCAAACTTGGTGCGGGCGATGTTTTGCTTTTGAAAAGTGAGACCGCAAGTCAATGCATCTTGATCGCTGCTGCTCGAATTCATGAACCGATTACCCGCCATGGGCCGTTTGTAATGAATACCCAGGAAGAAATAATACAAGCTATGGATGACTTTCGTAGTGGTAGATTTTAATTGTGTGATCTATTGATTAACGGGACTTTACTAAAAATTGGTCTAAAATTGGATTATTAGGATATAAAAAAGGCAAGTGAATGGGAGTGAAGCCTGTGCACCCAAGAAAAGAGCAATCTGCCAAAGAAATCTATAGGATTGTAGATCAATACTGTGAAGCAAACATGCACAGTAAATACCGATCAAGTTCAGCGATATCTCTGGTTTTAGGTATTTCAAATACCGATGCGGTGAAATTGATTAATAAAATTTTGATTGCATTACCGGATTGTTTTTTTTATTTGGCAAAGCCAGAGCGTATTAGTGAGATGGTGAGTTTTATTGCCCAACAGTATTTGCTTTTTCAGGCCCAAGAAAACGTCAATGATGAGTTATTCCCTAACTTACTTATTAACTTTGTTGACAACTTAGTCGAAGAAATAATGCTTCGTTATTTTTCATATGCTTAACCAGGTGATTTATGACTCGAGAAGAAATAATTCAAATAACAGGACTTAGCAGCAACGATTTAGATGCATTATTTTTACTGAATAGATTAATGCAAGCGGATAACCCGCGGCCGGACCTAGAATTAGCAGGCAGAGAAAAAGAGATGGTTGTTGCCTTTTTAGAAAAAGCGATTGGTAATATGGAGTTAAATGGAAAAATTATGGAGTTGAGAAAGCTGACAGAGCACGATACTGGGATCAGTTTTGCTGTGATTAGAACGCTGAGAAATCTGACGTTTAAATCAAGATATTGGCATCAAACTCATTTTGATGATCATGACAAAATAACCTTAGCCAAGTTGGGTGCGTTAGCTGATTTAGCCTCTCTGACTCATGATTTGGCTGTGTTTGAATCCTCTGGCATCACTATGGAAAGCGCGCGTTTGTCTCAGCTTTATCAGGATGCACAATGGGCATCACAATCCGGCTTTTCTAAAAATTTGGATCTTTCTTCTAGTACGACGGTTTTTGAGATTAAAGCGACAAAAAGTGGGGCGCCTATGTTTTTCCATGCAAAGCAGCAAAAAGATCAGTTCATTTTGTCTGAATTTCTCTATAGCGAGGAATATCGGATTAAATTGGACAAGTTAATTGGACATGATGAAACAAAAAAATTTTTAAAAAAACATTTAGGTGATGATTGGCTCCAGCAATTAGAGCATAAATTTGGGCTAATCCAACGTGAAATTCATGATGCACAGCTCATAGGTCCCATTCATCAAGGGATTGTACATCAGGATGCCTCAGCCCAAGAGCTTTTCCAAGCAGAAGATAAAAGCCCAGTAACCCTTATTTGTTCTCCATTTGTTGGTATGTGTACTATGGCTGCCATTAAGGAGTTAAATGTACAGATGGTGCAGGAGTTGAAAAGTAAAGGAGTGAAGGATATCCCTTCTCCTTTGTTGCAATTACCTGTTGCTGAAGAAGTGGCGGCATTATCTCCTTCCTGTTTTATTGATACATTGGACAAATGCAATGCTTTAGAGCGAATACCTAAATCTGCTATGAAAGGACGTTTGAGTAGTGATAAAGGTGAGGGTGACGAAGAGCGTCCATCCAATCAGCCTAAGTAGTGGTGAAAAGAATCCTCCACCGGGTTTACTTATAT
>NZ_MKTO01000034.1:0-8654 GCF_001897665.1 Legionella sp. 39-23
CCAATATTGTAATTTTAATGGAAATCTCATCAATGTCATGGTCTTATTTTGGGGGGAAAGGTCAACGTTCATCTTGCCACTGGCCATTCGCGAGATCGATTTCGCCAAGTGCCATGGATTAAAACAATTGTTGGTAAAGAACCACCTTTTCAATTTGCACACGGGAATTTAACATGAACTCTACGGATAAAGATAAATTAAAACACGATTTTTTAAACTCAATTGTTATCATCAACAACATGACAAAATCTGCTTCGAGTTTCATGAATACAATTTCACAGTCAATGGATACCGTTGATATTAACCAAAAGCAGATGGAAAAATTTTTATATTCCATGAGCGCTATACGTGAGCAGACTTCAAAGATTGAAAATTATTTTCTATCTCTTTTTAATGAATAATTGTGACAAATTATCTCTCTGCTAGATATGAGGAATATGAAACCACCCTTCCCCAATCTATAGAATCAGTTAAATGATCTTTGGTAATACTATAGTAGTAATTGTTATCTAGCTTTTGCGCATCAAATAAATAGTTAATCCACTCAGCTATTGGTTTTTTATATTCTTTTTCTGATAACAAGAACAATATTTTCTCTTTTTTTACAACAGCAGCCACAGTTTGTTCAGGTAGCTCATATCCCTGCATTAAATCTAATTGCTCAGATAGCTCTTTTGCATGTCTAATGATAAGCCATGTAGGTTTGGCGTCTTTATCAAGAAATAAAAAACTACCTGAGTTATCAACTAGATAATACTCAACAGCCTGTGCTTGTATTAGAACACTAGCAAATAATTGTTGATATAATTCATTATCAAATAAATCATTAATGGAGTTTTCATACGCATTAACTATATTTTTTGTTAACTCTCTGAAATAGCGCTTAGTTAGGTCATCCACAGCTAATGTAATTTCTGGATATAGATTTTCACTTGTCTTGAGTATAAATTTATCAATTAAACCGTTATTGAAAGCTTTTATCGCAGTATCTTTATCTGCTTCAGCCGTTAGCATAATTTTAAATATTTTTTTCTCTTTAATTTTTTTGCAAAATTCAATTCCGTTAATAGCGGGCATTTGATAGTCCACAACTAACAATGGTGCATGCTCAAACCTTGCTTTACTATAAATCAGATTTAACATTTTACTAACATCAAAGCCAATAAATCGATCATTAGTAGTATCTAAATTAACATCATTCATTAATTTGAAAATTGATTGGGTGACATCTTGACTATCGTTATCAATAAGATGAAAAGCCATATCTGAGCTTGTAAGTGTTAGTATATTAAGCTTTTCGCCAAATTCTAAATCTAACGCATCCAAAAATGCTCGGTTATCATCTAAAAAAATGACTTTTATCGGATGATAAAAACAGGTAGGTCTTGCATCAATAATAGTCATATAATAATTCCTCTACATTACAGCCACAATTGCATCACCCATGATAAGTCGCCAATATTCCAGACCTTTAATTATAATGTATTGGCTGTTACGAAAAAATACTTAACATGGATGTCGCTTTGTATAATAAATGATTCTTCAAATTTTTTCCTCCCCAATTTCGTATTTAATCACTTAAGTTATAGTGGTTTATCTTTTTGCGATTAAGTTAGAATCCTTCCTTGTTAATTTTCTTCCTCATAAATCTACACCATCCATAACCGTGATTTACAGAATATATTATATTTTTATTATTAATAATCAATGAGTTAGCTAAATTATCCCCCGGGGACAATTTATTAAATCGATAATCCATGGCAGTGGTCCCGTGAAATTTAAAGTGCCATTTAAAAACAGATCTGGATTAAATTTAATAAAATTTAAACGACCTAAAACAAAAAAACATCACCCTAAAGATAATTAACCCCATCATAAAATCAGGATGGAACCCTATTAATTAACTTTTCAAATAATTGATTCTCTATCCACCTAGTACAGTTATTGTTTTAACATTTAAAAAGCTTGTTTAAATTAGGAATAAATTTATTAGAGACATGAATCTATTCCATCAAAATAATGAGTTAATAAAATACCGTAAAAGAAATAGGGCTATTGTTAAATAGGTTACTGAAAAATATTAAACGATACAGCCATTTATCTTGATAATAAAACGCATAGTTATAAAAAAAGGGATTTGTGCACTAAGTAGAAGAACCAATCTCAGCCCCGCCACTACCGATCAATACCCGCCAAACAATATATTCTTCACTATGGGTAAAGACAGATACAACAGATTACCTCTATACGTAGGCCAATATTACTAACAAATATTGCTTAATAACCAATACTCTTAACATGAATTAATCATATACACTGACGTAAGTGCGCAAACAGTATAATTCTTTAATTGTAAATAAAGTTATTCATTTTAAAATTAAAAATGATATCTAAAGCATAAAAAAATAACATTATCTTATATCCATTCCTGAATTTAGCATATTATCAAAATCCATCAATAAATTATTCGTCAAAATTCAAAAAGTATAGTTTCATGTAACTTTGACAATATTGCTCAGCTATCAAGATAATCACATCCTATTTCAGAGTAGGGCAGTGAATACAAATAACAAATAAACCCAAAGAAACTTCAGAATATTTTTTGACAAAATTCGCAATACGAGTTGCCAATCAAAATTTTAAAGCTCCTAGGGTAAAAATCTAGCCGCCAAAAATCCAGTATCCCCCAGCAGTTTCCGGTATTGGTATTAGGAAGTATGGATAAAAGTTAAAAGCGCATCCCATAAAGCTACACCATAACCATATAACTACACCATAACACCCCATAAAACTACACATAAAATTTTAAGACCAATTAATCCCCATATTACTACACAGAAAAACTCATAAACCTACACAATCATTCCCAAATAAATACACAATAATCATTTCTTAAATACTTTAAAATCAATAAGTTATTGTGATTTCATTTAATGAACCTATGAATAGAAGAAAAAAGATATATATTTTCTTTTTTAAAAATTTAAATAATAGTACAAATTACCGCTTGCAAATTCATTTCAATAAAGTTAGTCTAAAACAAATAGTACAGAGCACCTTATTGTAAAAGGGGGATGGATGAAAGTAATTACAACAGCCGGGAACAAAGGAGGGATTGGCAAATCAACTATTGCTCTCACTCTTGCACAATATCTAGCTAAATGTAAAAACATGAAAGGGGCATTTATTGATTTAGACCCGCAAGGCAACTCTTCATCTAGCTTAATTCCAACTACAAGAGATCCAGCTCACCCAACTGGCTACATGCCAAAAGCACATCCAGAGTGGGATCCGAATAACTTACCAGAAGATGATCCGCATTGGGATGGTGTTAGTAGTATTGCAGATATATTCATAGGTAAATCTATTTATCCATATCCAACATGGGTTGACAATTTACATTGTTTTCCTTCTTTTGCTTCATTACTGGAAGATGCACAACGTGTTCTAAAAGTTGATGTAAAAGAAAAAGTTATAAATCGTCTTAAAGAATTTACCGAAATGCTGTCAACCCACAGTGATTACCAATTTGTTATTATTGATACGAATCCACAGTTTGGCCCACTAACAATGGCAGGGTTGCGAGCAGCAACTCATGGACTATTGCCAACTGAACTAGAACAATATGGTATTAATGGAACCATAGGTATGATCCAAGCAATTTCACAAGAGCAACTTAGAAGAGTAAAAGATGACACAATCAAAATAGCGGGAATTTTACCTAACCAAGTTCGTAAAACAGCAGTACATACTAAGTTCCTTAATGACTTGCGTTCGATAGAGAAATCAGAAGAATGGTTGTTACCTCCGATCGCCCAAAGAACTATTTATTCAGAATTAGTAGTAGAAGATGCAAAACCTAATTGTGTATTTAACCTACCGCAAACACATCTAGCTAGAATTGAGAGTGAAAAATGGTGTTCTTATGTATATGACAGGGTATTTCATAATGTATACAACAAAATAGAAGAAAAGGAGGCTTCTTATGGTTAGTAAATTCAAACTAAATCCAGTCAAAACCGGAGAGACAAAGGAAGCCATATCAAGAACACTGGCGATTGCCAATGATTATGCCGGGGAACTGTCAATAGAAGTATTATCCTTAGATAAAATAGAACTTGATCCAGAAAACAATCGTGAACTAGCACTCACTCTTCATGATGCTATGAATGGAATAGATCCTTCTGATCCTGACTATGCAAAAAAGAAAAATGATTGGAAGTCACTTGAATCATTAGCAAAAACTATACTAGATGATCAGTTAATTAACCCCATATTTGTATACAGGTTTGGGAACAAATGTCGTTTAATCGCTGGTGAACGTAGAACCTTGGCCTCAGCGATTGCTGGTAAAAAGGAAATTATAGCAAGAATTGCAAGTCAACGACCTGTTGGTACAAAGTTAAGAGTTCTACAGTGGATTGAGAATAATGAGCGTGTTGACTTATCTCTGGCTGAAAGAGTTGCGAGTATTGAGGCTATTGTTAAAGAGTATTTAAACGAAAATAAAGAAAAAAGTGATAGCGAGAAAATAACATCAAAAGTATTAAGTGATTTAACGGGAATGTCTATAACACAATCTCGAAGATATATCCTGATTTTGCAAGCTAGTCCAGAGATAAAGCAGGCGATTGCTGAAGGAAAAATAGAGAATGTAAAATTAATTGAATTAATTATTTCAGTTGAAAACGCAGAACATCAACAAGTTCTCTTAAAGGCAGCCATAGAAAATCTATCCTTTGATGCAATTGTTAAGCTAAAAAAAGAACTTGAATTTTCGTTAGTTACAAAAAAAGAAATAAGAGGACGTAAACAATTAAATGTTAGTTTAGGTAAGGTAAAACCCAATATTGCCAAAATTATCTTTGATGCCTTAGTTTCAAGCAACATTCTACACGAGAGCATCGTCGAGCAAATGAATATGTTAAGCAATAATGTCCAATGGAATAATGGTAAATCAGTTGAGGAGTGCTTTAAAAAAATAATTCCTCTAATTGCTCAGGAAGTGTGATTAAAATGAATAAACTGAAACTCAATAATAATGAAGACGATAAGAAAATTATTACATTTACTATTAATAAAGAAATTAAAGAGTCACTCAGAGAAATTCTGTTAAATTCTGAAAAATATAATTTAAAAAAGAAAACTGATTGGGTAAACGAAGCCATCATAATGTTAAAGGAAAATCCTGATTACAAAGAAATGGTACTCAATGCAGAAGGGAATAGTGAAAATTTTGTATTTGATAAAATTTATATGACATTTAAGCAACGATGTTTTTTTTCTGATATGAGAAATGAAGTTGTAAAGGAATATCCTGATATAAGAGGCCCTCAAACTGCCATAATACGCGCTGCTATTTTGAGTAGAATGATGAGGAAAAAATAAGAAAAAAGGCCAAACGGAATGGGTAATGTTCGCTGAAAAAACAATACGTAAACATGTAACAATTATTCATGCATACTCTTTAATGAGTGTATTGCAACGGAAAATTGTCAATGTGCTTTTGTATGAAGCAATAAAAGGAGATGGCCGCATAAATAACCATCAAAATTCGGTCGCTGTCGAATGCAATATGCCTTTTTCTATGCTGTTAAAAGCAGTTAAGTTCAATAGTAATAATACCCAATATCTAAAAGAGTCCATTGATGGGTTGGCATCATTAAAAATAGAATGGAATTTATTGAAAGATAAGGTACCTACAGATATCTCTTTTTTAAATTTACGAGTTTTACATGGAGCACCTACGTTCTATCAGGATAATACCATCAATTTTTCTTTTCATAAAATCATGCTTGATTTACTAGTTAATCCATCTATATACGGTACTATTGACATTGATCTGCAATCTGAATTTGAATCGAAATATGGTCATGCTCTTTATGAAAATAGTACACGGTTTATTAACTTACAAAAAAATAAAATTATTTCGTTAGATACATTTAGAAAAATTTTAGGAGTTCCTGAAGATAAATATCCAAGTATGCGGGAACTTACAAGAAATGTCATTTCGCCTTCATTAGAAGAGGTTAATGATCGAGCTAATTTTGCTGTTAGTTTGGATCCAATAAGAGTTGGTAGAAAAATTACTGGATTTGAGGTGTTAGTCCAGAATAAAAAAAATACAATAAAATCAGAAGTCAGCTGTATTGATTATGAAAATGAGAAGATGCATAAAGAAATAAAAGTAACTTTTGGTATATTAAATGAGTCTATATTAGAAAATATTATAAATAACTACTCAGAAGAATATATTCAAGAGAAGATTAACTATACCAAGAAATATGCAAAAAAAGAGCGCACAGGTTTTTATCCAATTCCATATTTTATTAGTGCTTTAAAATATGATTATAAATTCAAGGAAGAATCTAAGCCAGACGGTTCTCAAGAAAAAGAATCTAATGAACAAATTGAGTGGGAAAAGAAATTATTCGCTTTACAGGCAGAGCTTAATCATTGGGAAAAACTATCAGGTTATACTAAAGCTGGAGATAATCAAGAGCATGTTAAAAACATGCAGAAATTTGTTCTGGAAACCCGAGAAAAATTAAAGCAACATTATTTAGAGAAGCCAATTAAAATGGAGGCGGTTTAATATGAAATTTCCTGCCTTTGAACCAATTAATCTAAAAAATGACATACAATCCTTGGAAGCAATTGATCTGTGTTTATCAAAAATTTATCCAGATCAAAATCAGGCTAGAAAGTTTTTTAGCGATGCTTCACTAGAAGAACTGGCCTCGTCAATTCGACAGCATGGGATTATACAGCCTATTCTTGTCAAAGAAAGAGATCATAATAGGAATGAATATCAAATTATTGCGGGTGAACGGCGTTGGCGTGCAGCTAAAATAGTAGGATTAGAAAAAATCCCTGCAATCATCAGAAAATATAATAAAGCAAACGGGATGGCAGTTTCTTTAATTGAAAACATTCAAAGAGAAGATTTAAACCCATTGGAAGAAGCACAAGCTATACAGCGGTTAATAGAAGAGTGTTACATGACGCATGGTGAAGTTGCTGAAACTTTAGGTAGATCGCGAACAACAGTTACTAATCTTCTTAGATTGCTTACTCTCACGGATGAAGTAAAAGAAATGTTAAAAATGGGATTACTAGAAATGGGGCATGCCAGAGCTTTATTAAGTTTGTCGAGCATACAACAAGCAGAAACAGCAAAAATAATTATCAATAAGTCTTTATCCGTTAGGGAAACTGAAAAATTGGTTCGGCGCTTAAATATGCCAGAAGATAAACAAGAGTTTTTTCTAGATCCCCAATTTGAACAAAAAACGAAAGATTGGATGGCACAATTATCGAAAAAACTTTCATCCAAAGTTAACATGCATTTTAATGATGGAGGAAAAGGTAGGGTGGTGATAAGTTTTGACTCTTTAGAGGAAGCAGATTGGTTAATGGCCCATCTTAAGGTGGAAGGGTAGGGCTATTTTTTTATTCACAAAATTAGTGGATAACTATGTGGAAAAATTAGAAGATGTTTGCCCTCGAGTCTGTAGTTATAATTTTACTGGTATACTGGAAAAAAATGACCTCCAAATTTTACCTTCAAGAGACGATTGGACTACGGCGAATGGTAAAGTGTGGCAAGAGCTCAGCTTCTTTCTAATCACTATTAAAGCGCTCTTAAATCTGTCTGATTATTTAATGATCACTTTTCTTTTTAGAAATTAAAAAAATAAGTCAAGTTGGAATGCTTTTGTATGAGATAAGTTGTTTTGAACAGTCGTGGAACAATTATTTTGACTCAACTCGGATCTTGGTTTTCTCTTGCTTTTGGCATGGGTTTTATTAGCATATTTTTGTGATACTAAAAGAAACAGCAGATTGTGAAGGGAAAAAATATTTTCACTATACAAAATTTTAAGTCGATAATTATGCTGATAACGGATTTTTATCATGATTAAGAATTGAGCAAAAGCATTTGTGTACGTTGAAAAAGCCAATATTCTTCTTTGTCCCAACTTGGATTTTATTCGTCCGTTAATAGCGGTGATTGTCCAATCATCTAGTAAATCTTTCTCTAAACGAAGTACATAATAGCGTTTGTCTTTTTCAAAGCGTGCCTCATGGTAGACTTCATTGTAGGTAAAATCCAAATAGTGTAACCAAGGTAAAGTAATAAACCATGGTGTCATTTAGAATGTAGCCAAGTTAGCAATACGTTTCAGGCGATCAGGGTTGTCTTCAACATAAATTGCGGTGGTGACAATGTTGGCATGACCTGCAAGGCGAGAGACTGCTTTAATATCAGCGCCTTGCTCAATTAAGCGGGTAATGAAAGTACGTCTACCAGAATGAGAACTTGCTCCAATAATTCCTGCCTTATCATAGAGTGACTTGAACCATTTTTGCAAACTATTGGGTGTAAAGCGACTTTTACGTTGGGTCTGAAATAAGGGTTTGTCTCGTGCAACAGGTTTTAGGGTATCGAGATGAGCTTGGAGTGCTTTGCGGATTTTTTCATTGGCAAGATAAGCGTAACGTTGTTTTTCACCTTTGGTCATTGAGCGCTTCAAACAAATCTCTTCAAGTAATTGATAGTTGTAATCGGCTACATCTGCAATAGTGAGAGAGGCGATTTCTTTCACTCGCAATCCAAGTCCAAAAGAACAATACACAAGGGCACTATTTCT
>NZ_MKTO01000035.1:0-69920 GCF_001897665.1 Legionella sp. 39-23
AGCGCTCCGGAACTTGCGCTCTGACGCAAAAATCCAAAGTATCATGGCGTGGATATTAATTAAAACCCCAGTTTAACGAAACTAAAATACTATTATTTGAAACATTATCTGCAAACACGCCTTGATAAAATAGATTCATTTTTAAAGAATCATATTGCGGGTTTTTAAATTCCAATCCTGCGTTCACTAATGCGCTGTCCTTCGCAATTGGAGTACCTCCAATTAAAAAATTAGCACTTGGTGCAAAAGCCATGGTACTACCAGGTACTGTATCGGAATAGGCATGTTGCCACCCTAGCATTCCATTGCCTTTCACTCCCAGTTTTTCTGAGTTAAATACAGTAGTCTTACTTCTAAAACCTAATGTTGTAAAAGGCGTTTTCATTTGATTGGCGGAACCATTTAGAGCACTTACTCCACCACGTTCATTAAACCGGTTATTACCTGCTTCAATAAAAGCAACTTGTGCAACAGGATCTACTGGAATATTTTTATATAATCCTTTAAGCCCCATTTCTGCAAAAAATTGGTCAGAGTAGAGTGTATAATCAGACTTTAAATAGTTAACTAAGGTAGGTAATTCAACCGTTCTTTGAGTGGAAACAGAGTACCAGAAATGTCCATAACCGTATCGAAGGTAAAATGGTTGATGCGTGTATTCTGAATACAAGGAAAAATCAAATTGCTGTAAACTGGCATTTGAAAGTCGATTGGCTACGCCATCCTGGCGAGTACCATAACCTACGACACTACCTATTTTCACATTAGAAGTAATATTCTTATCAACACCTATAAAAAATCCAAAACTGTTTCCATCTAGTGTTGCGGCGTTATTATCGGTATCGCGTGTTGTTTTAGCATTATAAGTTCTTAACCATAATCCATCATTATTATTTGGGGTTTCATCCGTAAGGTGTTGAAATATGGCATCTCTTAAGTAACGGCTTTCTTCAACTACAGAGCCTATAATTGATGCATGAATTTCTCCTGATAATAAATTAAAAGCAGCCTGCGCTTGTTCTGCTGTATCTAAATTAACAATGGCAATATAAAGCGGATTCGATGGTCGAATCGTTTCGATGGCATTCGCGGTTGCAATTTGGTTCGGCGTAATCGCCAATGCTGAGAAATCGATACCACTTCTAAAAACATCCAAATAGACATGATTGGCATCATAACTTAAATTGAAAAACAGGTAGGGTAAATTAGGATTGGTCAAATCTGAATATGTCCCTGATACCCCTCCTTGGGCTTCTAAAATAGTATACTTGGTTTCAGGCGTGTATGGCGGTTGGTCTGGGAGTAACCGGACTGTTCCTCCATTAATGGTTGCCGTTCCTAAAATAGAGATTAGGTCTGTATCGCCAGAGGGGTTAAATTCTAATTCATAAAAAGAACCTGAGTTCTGAATATAATTTCCATTAACAGTCAATGTTCCAATTGAATTGCCTGGCGCAATTGTTCCATATACCGATAAATCGTTTACTGCTCCTACTCCCTTTAATATCCCTGAATTTCCAATATTAAGATGCCCGCCCATCTGCCCATCCATTACTAGCGTCCCCTGATTAATATTCATGGTTCCTTGATAGCTTGAACTGTTCCCTGTTAAAGTGAGCTGCCCTGAACTGGTTTTTTCGATAATCGCCGTTGTATCACCAAGAAAGGAGCCGGCATAGATTGAATCACTGTTTTGTTCTAAGGTTAATGACGTAGCCGTAACATCAACCGCCCCGCCAAGGCCTGTAAGAAACCCCATGCTGAGTGCATATCCATTTAAATTTAGCTGACCACCATCAATCGTGTATTGCGAATGATTACTTAACCCTCCAGAAACGCCTGCTTGAAGGATGCCCTCTTGTACAATAGTTCCTCCTGTATAATTGTTAGATGCGTTATTGAGGATGAGCGTTCCTGCACCTTCTTTGGTTAATGAACCCACTCCAATAACCTGGCCATTCAAAGTTAATATGGTTGCGGGGTCAGTAACGAACGTTCCTCCCAAAAAACCAAGATGAGTAACATTATCTAAAACCATGGTCGCTGTAGTCTTTAGAGCGCCAGCAAAAAATACAAGTGGACTTGAGCTACTTCCAATATTGGCAGCAGAACTGATACTAAATGCCCCTGCATCAATAAAGGTTCCTCCTGTATAAGTATTGACTCCTGTTAATGTTACCGTACCGGTGCCAAACTTTAGCAATGAGCCAAGGCCACTTAAAATACCACTGTATGTGCCATCAAAATTCTGATTAAAAATCAGTGCGGTATTGACAGCTGTTGTATTGACACTTTGATTGTTGATTGATGTTGTGGTTCCTTGTATCCCGCCTTGATTAATCGTTGTTTGGCCGCTGTAGGTTTGGATTCCAGTTAAGGTGACATTACCACTACCATCTTTTATCACATCACCCGCACCGCTAATAACACCAGTGTAAGTACCATCAAAATTTTGTTCAAATTCTAAAAAAGCCCCACTATTGACAATAACATTTCCGGGTAGCGTTGCAGTAGTTGCCTGAAGCGTGCCGTCCAATACCAGTGTGCCACCTGAATAATTGTTCAGCAAGCTTCCTAGAATCATTGTGCCATCGCCATTTTTTCTAAGCCGCCCAACCCCCGTAATTTGTCCATTATAGGTAAGTGTTGTTCCTGCATCGGTAAAGAAGGTTCCGTTTCCGGCATTCAGGGTAGCTGTTCTATTGGTGGTTAAATCAGCCGTACTTTGCAGAATTCCCCCATTAAAAGTTAATGCTCCTCCTGTTCCCAGATTGGCATCTTGGCTAATGCTAATCGTACCTTGGTTCAATAAGGTTTGGCCTGTATACAAATTAATACCTGTAAGGGTTAAATTTCCAGCGCCTTGTTTTTGCAAGGTGCCAGAACCGCTAATGACCCCAGCATAGGTAACATTATCAGAGCGATTAAATCTCAACGCAGAATTATCAATGATGTTTCCAGTAATACTGCCGGTAGTGCCACCACTGCCAATGCTTAACGTACCCGCACTGATGGTCGTATCCCCAGCAAAGGTATGATTGCCCGTTAAGGTAAGTATTCCTGCTCCTAACTTGGTGAGCGTTCCTATTCCTGAAACCACACGTGCATAAGTTAAATCGTTTGAGCGGTTAAATATCAGTGCTGAGTTATTTAAGATGTCACCCGCAATGCTCCCAATCGTGCCCCCTGCACCAATTTGTAAAGTACCTCCTGAAATAATAGTCCCGCCTGCATAAGTATTCGCTCCTGTTAGCGTTAAAGTACCTGAGCCTTCTTTTTCTAAAACACCAAAGCCTCCGGAAATATTCGAACGAACTGTAGTTGAAGTATTTAAACTACCCGTTTTGAGTTTTTTAGCCCCTAAATTAATTGTTCCTGCAGTGCCTGAAAGACTGCCTATTGAAATCTGACTAGCAGTCAACCCTGAAATATTCACTGTGCCGGCATTAGCAATGGTTGCATTGGTTGCGGTGCTATTACCTAAAAAAGTGAGCGTTCCACCTGCGTTGTTATTAAATAAAACATTAGTTCCAGCATCTGCAGCGTTGCTAAAAGTAAAACTTCGCCTATTTGTAATAATTTGAGTATTTGATGAATTATTGACAATCCCTTGACCACTTAAGGTAAAAGCACCACCAGAGGTTAAATTAGTAATCGTGTATTGAGCCGCACTTGCGCTAAATTCAAGAGTTGCTAAAGTTCGTGACACATTATTGTTAGCTACCGTTGTAAAGAGCGTCGTTCCCGTAAACGTCGCCTTATCCGTTGCAGCACCCACCGGCAAACCAGGAATGCCCGAACTCCAATTACCTGCAGTCGCCCAGGAAGTACTTATCGTTCCAGTCCATGTTGAATCTAAAGCAACAGCTTGGGATGAAATGAAGAAGCAAAAAAGTGCGGGAATAATCGTTTTATCAGCTATCTTATTACTGGTTTTTAAAGCCATCAAAAAATCCTTTTATTGACTGTAGTTGAATTTTACCGCGTCATTTTAAAATTAAACATTAAATGCACTTATTTGTATACGCTCATTTTAATTAATCACTTTCGATATTGTTTTAGAAAGTTAATTATCAAACATGTGTTCCTAGTTGTGATTTGTGGTTGATATTAGCATCAAGTTTAGGTAGCTTACAACGATAAATTTACAGGAATAGTGCCCTTTGAGTTCCGACTCTGGCTATTCTAGGAACTGACTTAATGAGTAACATATGATGATAACGATGGATGCTGTTGACCTAACCCAAGAAGAACTAAGCTTTATAAAAACAAGACATGCTACAAAACAATTAGCATTTGCATTGTTATTTAAATGGTACCAAGGGAGTCATCAATTTATTGATGATCTTACTAAAGTACCCTGTTTTATTATTAATAAACTAGCTAATTTACTTGATGTTCCGCCTACCATAGGGAAAGTATCACCAAGAACTTATGATAATTATATCTCATTGATTAGAACATATTTTAAAACATCATTCTCTAAAAAAACGCATTATAAAGAACTTGAAGAATGGATTAAAAACGAGTTACTGCCAACCAATTGTTTAGCGGAAGAGGAAATAAAGGACTTTGCCATACACTATTTAAAAGAAAGAGGCATTGAGTCATTTAAAGAAAAAACGATGACGCGAATCATTCTTGACGCCACAAATGCCTTTGAGAATGAGTTGTTTGAAAAACTAAAGAACACATTGTCGCCAGAAGATGAAGCGCAGTTGAATGGTTTATTATTACCTTACAAAGATGGCTTATCTTATTTAGGCTGGATAAATAAAGAGATTAATAATCCATCACTTGATTCAATGTTGGGTTTAATGGAACAGCTATCCATATTGAACCGATTTAACTTTGATCTAGCCACCATTAGACTTATTCCAAGAAAAAGGATTGTTCACTATTCAGACGCATTCACACGTTTAAATCCTAGCGACTTAAAACAAATGACCGATAATAACCGATGCGCTCATTTGCAGATACATAGCCACATCAGAAAAGAACAGCTTACAGATAAATTAATTGACATGTTCAATCGCATTATCCGTAATGTGATTCATAAATCAGAAAAGCGAATCGTTAAAAAGCTTATCAACGATGTAAAGAAGGTTTATGGTAAAGAGATTATCCTTTTCCACATAGCGGAAGCATGTTTAAACGAACCAGATGGAACGATACGAGATAAAATTTTTCCTATTGTTGGCCGTGATAAATTAAAAAATATCATTGATGAATATAAGAAAAAAGGGCCAAAGTATCAGAGCCTGCTTCATCAACAGATTCGAAGCTCTTATGCCAGTTATTATCGACGTATGGTTCAACCTTTATTGGAAAACGTGGTTTTTCGTTCTAATAACTCAGAGCATCAACCTATACTTAATGCCTTGGTATTAATCAAAAAGTATTTTGACAGTAATAAGGTCTATTTTCCAGATGATGAATTTATACCTATGGATTGCTTGCCTGATAAATGGCAAAAACGCATTGTTGATATTCATACCGGGAAAATTAAACGAATTTGTTATGAAGTCTATGTATTAAAAAAACTTGCAGATCGTATTCGGTGCCGTGAAATATGGATTGAGGGATCTTTTAAACATAAAAACCCAGATGAAGATTTACCAAATAACTTTGAAGAGAACAAAGAAGAGTATTTTGATGATTTGTCTTTACCTCTTGATGAAGAGGTATTTATTGCTCAATTAAAACAAAAATTAACTGGCGCATTAACCACTTTAAATGACACTATCCCAAAAAATCCAAAAGTTCGAATTACTACTCAAAATGGTGGTCGTATTATTGTCACACCTCTTACACCTCAGGCAGAATCAAAGAACGTTGGATTTATAAAAAAACATCTACAGGAACAATGGGAAGGAACCAATCTAATTGATATGTTTAAAGAAGTCGATTTAGAAAACCAATTTACTCATGATTTTATTTCTTATGGCCAGAAAACATATTTAAAACCGACTGAAATTTCAGAAAGAATATTACTTACAATCTATGGGATGGGAACGAATGTTGGGTTAAAGCATATGTGTGCTGGAAACCCTCATATCAGTGACCATCAACTTCGACACATTAAAAATTATTTTTTATCCCCTGATAATTTAAAAAATGCGTTAAGTAAAGTCGCAAATGCATTATTTAAATTGAGATTAGAAGAAATATGGGGAGGAATGCCTATTGCTGTAGCCAGTGATTCCACACAATTTTCAGCCTACTTTCAAAACCTCATTTCAGAATACCATAATCGTTATGGCGGACGGGGTGTTATGATTTATTGGCATGTTGAAAAAAATGCCTGCTGCATTCACTCACAGTTAAAAAGTGTATCAAGTTCAGAAGTTTCAGCCATGATTGAAGGTGTTTTAAAACACTGCACCGAAATGTCCGTTCAAAAAAATTATGTGGATACTCACGGCCAGAGTGAAATTGGCTTCGCTTTCTCGCATCTATTAGGATTTTCCTTGATGCCACGGCTTGCCAATTTGAATAAACAAAAACTGGCACAATGCGAGCTTGGTGATTACCAGCAATATAAAAACTTACAACCAGTGATGACAGACACGATTAATTGGCAATTAATCAAGGAACAATACAGCCAAATCGTAAAATATACTGCTGCGATGAAAGCGGGTCATGCTGATCCTGAATCCATCCTCAGACGCTTTAACCAAAATAATCTGAAACACCCAATTTACATGGCGTTATCTCAATTAGGTAAAGTTCTTAAAACTATCTTTATCTGTAATTATCTAATGCATGAATCTATCAGACAGGAAATTCAGGAAGGATTAAATGTAGTCGAGCTTTGGAATGGTGTTAGCAAGTTCATTTTTTATGGCCGTGCCGGAGAAATTTCATCGAACCATGAGAAGGCACAAACCCTCTCAGTAATGTCCCTGCATCTATTACAGCTTTCAATGGTTTATGTTAATACGCTAATGATTCAGCAGATCATAGAAGAGCATGATTTAAAAAATATACTTACAAAGGAAGACAAGAGAGCATTAACCCCCCTGATTTATGAGCATGTTAACCCATATGGCTTATTTCCGTTAGATTTATCAACACGGCTACCGCATCTTCGTTATAAGGAAGCCGCATGATGGAAAAAATATCAGCTAAAAAAATGGCTCAAAAAGTTTCGAGTCTACTTAAGACGCAAAGCCCAAATTATGATTATCTTCGAGATGTATTTCGATTTGTAAGGGAAAATCTTAATATTGAAGTAACAACAACACCCAAGCGCTTACCCTACGTTCCAACTGAGGATGAGATTAGACTATTTTATAAAACAGTGTGGGAATCTAACGAAATAATACCCATGCTCATTGTTAAAGTTCTGCTTTACACAGGGATAAGGGTCAGCGAATTAGTTAATATACAAATATGTGATATCGATTTAACTAATTGCCGAATGAAAATAAATCAGGGGAAAGGGAAAAAAGATAGGGTTGTTCCTTTTTCGCCAGCATTTAAAGAAACATTAGCACTTCATTTGAAACAATATAAAAACGAAAATAGGATGTTTTTATTTGAATCAGCTTTTCGTCGTCATTATACCGATCGTGGAATTAGAAAAATTCTTATGAGATATACCAAGCTTGCGGGTATTGAGCGATCAATATCTCCACACAAACTTAGACATTTTTTATTTACTTGGCTTAAGAAGCAAAATATCGATGATGCTTTCATCCAACCCTATTCAGGGCATTCTAAACGAGATTCCCTTGAAATTTACTCCAAATTAAGTTTAGCTGATGCGCAGGATAAGTATAATGATGTTATAGGAGATTTTCCGATCTGATATTCTGGATTTTTGCGTCAGGGCGCAAGTTCCGGAGCGCTAGGCCCCCTAAGAGCATAATAGGTAATAGACCGCCGATAATGGCAGTTACCGTCATGATTTTAGGGCGAAGCCGTAAAAGAGCACCGGCCACTACCGCATCAAAAACATCCGCTCGAGTCAGGGCACGCTGCTGCTGTAACGCCTCTTCCCTTGCTTTTTCCAAGGCCTGGTTAAGAAATACAAGCATAATGACCCCAGTTTCTGCAGCGACTCCAGCTAGGGCAATAAAACCAATGCCGACCGCGACAGAGAGATGATAGCCTAATAAATACAAGAGCCAAATGCCCCCGACTAACGCTAAGGGTAATGTCCCTAAAATAATCAGAACCTCAGCTAATCGACCAAAATTAAGATACAGCAAAAAGGCAATAATTGCTAAGGTTAATGGGGCTACCAAAGAAAGGCGTTGTTTGGCGCGTTCCAAATATTCGTATTGACCAGACCAAGTTAATGAGTAACCCGCGGGTAATTTCACTTGACTCTGAACAGCATCCTGAGCTTCTTTAACATAAGAACCTAGATCGCGTCCGGCAATATCAATGTAAACCCACCCATTAAGCCTGGCATTTTCACTGCGAATCATGTCGGGGCCTTCGGTAATTGATAAAGAGGCAATTTCACTTAACGGAATCGTGGCACCCATTGGCGTGACAATAGGCAATAAACGAAGCTTTTCTAAGGAATCGCGAAGGTCGCGAGGATAACGAAGATTTACAGGATAACGTTCGCGTCCCTCAATGGTTTGGGTTACATTCATGCCACCGACGGTTGTTTCAATAATTTCTTGAATGTCCTCAACATTTAATCCATAACGAGCCGCTTTAAGACGGTCTATATCAATGGTGATGTAATGGCTGCTTGCAACGCGCTCTGCAAAAACAGACGTGGTGCCGGGAATTTTTTTCAAAATGATTTCCAGTTGTTCCCCAATGGATTGAATGGTATTTAAGTCAGGCCCCGCAATTTTAATACCCACTGGAGTTTTTATCCCTGTGGCCAACATATCAATACGGGTTTTGATGGGCATGACCCAGGCGTTGGAAAGTCCCGGCAATTTAAGCCGTAAAGACAACTCTTCGCGCAATTTATCCATGGTCATTCCTGGGCGCCATTCGTTATGGGGTTTAAATTGAATGGTTGTTTCAACCATAGATAAAGGTGCTGGGTCGGTGGCAGTTTCTGCTCTGCCTATTTTACCAAACACCGTTTTGACTTCTGGGACAGTCGCAATAAGTTTATCGGTTTGTTGGAGTAGTTGTTGTGCTTTTCCGATGGAGATTCCAGGAAATGTTGTGGGCATGTAAAGTAAATCTCCTTCATCAAGTTCCGGCATGAACTCATTACCCAAATAATGAAGGGGTAAAAAACCAAGAAAGACAATTAGAGCGGCTAGGGCTAAAATCATTTTTGGGGCTTTTAAACTGGCATATAACACCGGTTGATACAATGCAAGTAACATTCGGTTAATAGGATTTTCATGTTCTTGTTTGATTTTACCCCGGATAAAATAGCCCATGAGTACGGGAACTAAAGTAATCGAAAGAAGAGCGGCTGCGGCCATCGCATAGGTTTTGGTATAGGCAAGAGGGGCAAACAATCGTCCTTCCTGTGCTTGTAAACTGAAGACCGGTAGAAAGCTAATGGTAATAATGAGTAAGGAAAAAAATAAAGGAGGCCCTACCTCAAGTGAGGCTTGTTGCATGATGTGCCAACGATTCTTTTCTGTAAGGGGTTCATGCTCGAGGTGTTTATGTGCGTTTTCAATCATCACGATGGCGGCATCAACCATGGCGCCAATGGCAATGGCAATTCCTCCTAAGGACATGATGTTGGCATTAATACCTTGAAGGTGCATGACCATCAACGCCAATAAAATTCCAATAGGTAAGCTTATGACAATGATTAAGGAGGAGCGAAAATGAAATAAAAAGACGATACAAATAAGCGACACCACAATAAACTCTTCAATCAATTTATCTTGCAGGGTATTAATGGCACGCTGAATTAAGCTTGAGCGATCATAAGTCGTACTAATTTCTACCCCTTTGGGTAGACTTGCTTGCAATTGTTTTAGTTTTTCTTTCACATTCGCGATGGTTTGCATGGCGTTTTGCCCAAAGCGCATCACGATAATGCCACCTACAGCTTCACCTTGACCGTTGAGCTCGGTAATTCCGCGGCGCATTTGTGGGCCTAATTGCACTTGAGCGACTTCTTGTAACAAAATAGGAATGCCATTTTTACCAAGTCCTACGGGAATTTGCTCCATATCTTTTATGGATTTTAGATAGCCCTTGGCGCGTATCATGTATTCGGCTTCACCCATTTCAATGGCAGAGCCGCCTGCTTCGCGATTGCTGCGTACCACGGCTTGTTTTACTTGTTGAAGGGTTAATCCGTAAGCGCGTAAACGGTCAGGATCTAAGGTTATTTGATATTGTTTGACCATGCCTCCTGCGGTCGCTACCTCAGCTACACCAGGCACTTTTTGTAATTCATATTTCAAAAACCAATTTTGCAGACTGGTTAATTGGGCGAGGTCGTGTGTTCCTGTGCGATCCACTAATGCATATTCATAGACCCAACCCACACCAGTTGCATCAGGACCTAAAGTGGGCTGGGCACCTAGGGGTAGGCGATTGGTAATTTGGCTTAAATATTCCAAAACCCGTGAACGGGCCCAATATAAGTCAACCCCATCTTGGAAAATAACATACACATAAGATACTCCAAAACCCGATTCACCACGTACCGTCACCGCACCCGGTACTGCCAACATCGCAGTGGTTAGAGGGTAGGTTACTTGGTCTTCAACGATTTGTGGCGCTTGACCTGGGAACTCTGTTTTGATGATGACTTGCACATCAGACAAATCAGGAATGGCATCGACTACAGTATGTTTTACTGTATAGATTCCCCCCAGTATGAGCATGCCGGTCATTAATACAATTAAAAAGCGATTTTTAATCGACCAGCGAATAATGGCAGCTATCATTTAGAGTTATCGTCCTTGGGTAATTTTTTTATCTTAGTAATCATAAAATCAGTGTTCTTTTTTTCTAAATCAAATTGAATCGAGTCACCGATTTTAAGCTCATCAAATACAATGTCTTGTGCTACTGAAAAATTCATTTCCATGGCAGGCCAATTTAAAGAGGGAATTGCCTCGTGTTGAATGGTGAGCGAATGATTGGCAAAATTTATCTTTTTTATAATCCCGACTCCTTCAACGGATGTATTAGAGGTAGCACTGGATTTTTGATTCTTTTTGTCTTGGTTCGGTGTTTGTAACCGTTCAAGTCCTGCTTTTAAATTGGACTCGGAATCAAGAAGAAATTGTCCAGAAACAACCACCTGTTCGCCTCGTTTCAATCCGGAGATAATTTCAACTTGGCTTTCTGACTCCATACCCACGGTTACAGGACGAACTTCAAATCGTCCTTGGGCTTGCGCCACGATTACGCGATCACCTTGGCTGCTTCTTATTAATGCTTCGATGGGAATATGAAGCACATTGGCTTTAGGTTGGGTAAGAATGGTAATACTCACATACATATTAGGCTTTAACTGATTATCCGAATTTTCAAAGCGAAATCTGACTTTAACAGTGCGGGTCGTGGTGTCTAATTGCGGATAAATGTACTCTACAGCACCTTTCCATTGTTTATTAGGAAAAGCAGATATTTTTGCGATGGCACAATCCCCAACATGCACCCAACTGGCTTGTTCTTCAAAAATTTGAGCAATCATCCACACACTAGCAAGATCTACAAGGCTCATCATCTCTAAATCTGGAGTGACTCGCATGCCTTCACGAATATTAAGTTGGGCGACAATGCCATCTTGAGGTGCATAGATAGCGACTAATTGATTGGCTTTATGAGTTGTTTTGATTTCTTGAATTTGTTGTTCGGAAATATGTAACGACTGTAATTTTTTATAAGAAGCATTGATTAAGACCGGCTTTTTGTTCTCTAAAGCAATTAAGTATTCTTCTTGAGCAGTTACTAATTGCGGCGAGTAATACTGTAATAGAAGTTGGCCTTTTTTTACCGTCTCACCTACTGTTTTAACCACGAGATTTTTTACCCAACCATCAGCATAGGTATGAATATGACCAATTTTGTTTTCATTAGGCTCCACATAACCCACCGTATCAATTTGCTTTGCCAAATCACTTTGCATCACAGGTGCAAGACGAATGCCTAGATTATTGCTCACGACAGGAGAGATTTGCACTGTCCCATCATTTGGATGTTCATCAGCATAGACCGGAGTTAATTCCATTCCCATGCGTGATTTTCCAGGTCCTGGGTAGTGAATGGTGGGCTCCATGGAATCAATCCAATAAAGCGGTTTTTTTTCTTCTTTGGCCATGGATGCTTTTTTATTAGTGGCATCTGTTGACCATCGCCCAAGAACAATGCCTAAAATCAGAACAACGAGTGCAAAAGTGACTAATTTTTTGTTCATGTTGGGGTTCCTTCGAGATAGAGCAAGGTTGCATGAGCTTTTAAGCGCTCTACTTGCAGTTGAATGTGCTCTAATTGAATGGTCAATTCACTGCTGTAGGCGCGTAATACGGTGGTTAATTCGGTCGTAGCATTTTGATAAGCGAGTAATGCCGCCTTAGCATTTTGCTTGGAATCTGGAATTAATTGCTGGTTGTATAAATGTTCTCGCTCTAAAAGATGTTTCCAGGTGGTATATTGTACATTAAGAGATTGCAGCAAATCACGATAATGAATGTGTCTGTCCATTTGAGTTGCATTTAATTTATTGAGGCTTGCATTGAGTTGTCGGTCTTGGCGGTTTGCCGTGAAAAAAGGCAAATCCATAGTCACTTGAGCCGTCAGCATATCAGAGCGTGGTGTTCCATCAGGCATTCTACCTTGTCTTAGTCCATAACCTACACCCAATTGCCATCCCGGTTTATACTGCTCTTTAGCATAAGCGACTTCGAAAGAGGAGGCTTTGATATTTGCTGCATCTGCTTGTAATAGAGGATGTTTCATAAGGCTGTCTTGTAATTTTGCCATGGAAGGCAGGGCAGGCCAACGGGGCATGGACAGTGCTAAAGGACGATTGACGTTATTCATGCCAATCCAACGACCCAGTTGTGCTTTCAAAATTGCAATTTGCTGCTTGTTTTGAATTATTTGATTCTTCAGTTTTGATAGTTCTAACTGAACTTGCACTACATCGGTTTGGTTGATTTTTCCTGTGCTGTATTGAGACTCTGTTACTTGCAGTAACTCTTTATAAAGTGATTCATTGGTCTTTAGGGTGTGTAGCGCTTGGGACCAGTAATACAACTCCAACCAAACTTCACGCACAGTACGAATTAACGTCAGTTTTTGTTCTGTTATCTTAATCAGTTCGGTTTTGGCTAATGCGCGCGTTTGTTGGGATTTCATTTTGAGCGATCTACCGCGTGCAAATTGTTGCTGGAGTCCAACTTGTACCATCGTCATTTCGTCTTGAGTAAAACTAAAGGTATCGGTTGGAACATTAATAGTCCCTGCGGCTAATTGGGGATCGGGTAGTTGTCCGTCTGCGATTGATTGCTGTCTTAGGGCTTGGCTGTTTGCGTTTAAACGTTGTAGCTCTGGAGATTGGTTAATTGCTAGATGTTCTGCTTCGGTTAGAGTCAGTGGTCGGTTTTGTGCAAAAGCAAAGGGTGCTATTCCCCAAAAAAGGTATAACATTGCTGCAAAGAATCGAAAGACACCTTTTGTTTTCATGTACTGACCTTAAAAATTAACTGTCTAATAATAGTAGTGACACGGTACAATATAAAGAGTGCCCTCAGTTGTTTTATAGATAATTGGGTTTTCCTGCATATCAAGCCCAAACTGGCAATGATCAATCATCAGTACTCATCTCCTTCGTCTCTTGCAATGCAAATGCATAAGTGAATAACCCTATTGTGGCTATAAAAGCTAATGAAATAAATCCCACATCTGGTTCTGGTTAAGAACCTCCAAAAATGATCTGGTCTAATATTGAGTAATTTCAATATTAGATTATATCTATTTTTCTGGTTCCAGGTTTCTTTCTGAAAACCATGAACGTTGTAGCCAAAAGGCAACATCCACTAACAAAATAAGAACAGGTACTTCAACCAGTGGGCCAATGACTGTTGTAAAAGCAATGCTAGAATTTAGTCCGAAGGTAGCAATTGCTACAGCAATAGCCAGTTCAAAATTATTACTGGCTGCTGTAAAAGACGCTGCTGTTGTTTTTTCATAGTTAGCACCAACGAGTTTGCCCATCGCAAAACTGATAAAGAACATCACAATAAAATAAAGTGTTAATGGAGTTGCAATACGAATCACATCCAAGGGAAGTTGTAAAACCATAGCCCCTTTCAAAGCAAACATTGACAATATCGTAAAAAGCAGAGCAACTAGGGTAATAGGAGAAATTTTTGGTAAAAAATGGGTTTCATACCAAGACAGCCCTTTTTTCTTTATCAATACAAAGCGAGTTAGAAATCCAGCAAAAAAGGGAACTCCAAGATAGATAAAGACACTTTCAGCAATGGTCATAAAATCGATGTGAATTATTTGGCCAGTCATGCCTATCAGAGGAGGCAAGACCGTGAGGAAAAACCAGGCATAGATACTAAAAAACAACAATTGAAAAATGCTATTAAACGCGACTAAGGCTGCAACATATTGATTATCACCCTCAGCCAGCTGATTCCAGACAATGACCATGGCAATACACCGCGCTAACCCAATGAGAATGAGTCCAGTCATATATTCAGGGTAGCTATGCAAAAATAAAACAGCAAGCCCAAACATGAGGAATGGACCAATAAGCCAATTTTGAATTAAGGACAATAATAAAATGCGCCAATCTCTAAATACCAGCGGTAATTCTTCATATTTCACTCGGGCCAGAGGAGGGTACATCATTAAAATCAATCCAAATGCGATAGGAATATTGGTGGAGCCAATAGATAATGAGTTGATAAATTGTGGTGTTTCCGTAAAGAGTGAACCGATACCAACACCTGCGGCCATGGTCAGGAAAATCCAGAAGGTTAAATACCTATCTAAAAAAGAAAGGCGATGGGTGCTACAAGTGTTCATGATAGCAACTCCTTTTCTATCCGTTGTTTCAGTTGATTAAATACCTCCTCAAATGCGGCATTAATTTCCATTTCAGAGCCTTCTGCTTTAGCAGGATCAGGAATACTCCAATGGAGTTTTTTCGGGTGACCAGGGAAAATGGGACAACTTTCGCGAGCGGCCTGATCACAGACGGTAATCACTAAATCAATAGACTCTGATTTAAACTCATTCCAGGATTTACTACGAGGCGCATTTGGCTTTATGCCATGATTGGTAAGCGTTTCAATTGCTTTGGGATGTATGTTTCCAGTCGGGAAACTACCCGCGCTAAAGGCTAGATGGCGGCCATTGGAGTAATGATTGGTTATAGCTTCGGCCATAATAGACCGACAAGAATTACCTGTACAAAGAAATAATAATCTAATTGGCTTAGTATTCATCAGCCACAGCATCCAGTTGCTTTTGACTTGGTATCACAGCAAGAAGTTGTTGTGTTTTTTTCTGGTATACAACAAGAGCTTTCAGTTGAATCTCCACCCGAAAAAAATTGTACATCTTGCATGGTATGATAGGCTTCCCAGACGATTCCATTTGGGTCATTGACCCATGACTTCTCTGATTTGGCATAACAACAGGTTGTTTCACCCTCACTATGCATAGAAATATTGGCTTCTGAAAATTGTTTTCTTAATTCCGCTAACTCAACGGCATTATCTACTTGAATACCTAAGTGCTCTACCCCATGTTTGTCAGCACGCGTTGAAATTGCAAAATTGATGCGCGGATCTTCCAGCATCCATTTGGCATAATCAGATTTCACTTTGACAGGCTCAGCTCCAAACAAAGCATTATAGAAACGGATGCTCTCATCAAGGTTGCTCACACCAATATGAATATGAAAACGCTTCATGATTTACTCCTTAGTAGAAGGACAACAACTATTTAACTCAATAACGAGACAATTTTTTGTATCGGGTTGTTGAATTCTGACTTGTTGTTTGCTGCAACAATCCTGAACAAGAAAGGCGATAAAATCCCGCATTAATTCAAAATTTGCTGAATAAAAAACATAACGTCCTTTACGGCAAGAGGTTACAATTCCAGCATGAGACAAGTGGCTTAGATGAAATGACAAGGTATTGTGTAAGATACCTAATTCATCGCCAATTGCACTTGCTGATAACCCTTCAGGTCCCGCCTGAACAAGTAATCGAAAAACTTGCAAACGGGTTTCTTGCGAAAGAGTATCAAATATTTTTATAGATTCTTTTGTGTCCATAATTCCAGAATAGTCGAATAATTAAATTTAGTCAAATGTATTAGGTGCGGCAATCCAAAAATGATCTACATAGAGTACATTAAAATAATTTGCTTCTACGTTCTAATAATATAACGTCTCTCCAAACACCATTTAACTGACCTAACTTTTCTCTAAAACCAATTTCACGAAAACCAAGTTTTTTATGAAGTATGAGACTTGCTGAATTTTCAGGAAAGATCCCAGCCTCCAATGTCCATATTTTATTTTTCTCTGATTCGGAAATAACTTTCGAAAGAAGTAAACTGCCAATCCCCTGATTTTGATTATATTTAGATACATAGACACTAACTTCAGCTACCCCAGAATATACACAACGATTTGATATAGGGCTTAACATTGCCCTACCCATCATTTGTGTGGATGTTGCTACAAATCTACATATGGTTAAATGGGTTTTATCCCATTCATGCCACTTTGGAGCAGCTGTTTGAAAAGTTGCATTTTGAGTGGCTATACCTTCTAAATAGATATTTTTAACCTCGTTCCAATCAGAAGACAGCATTGTTCTTATAGTAGTTGTCATAGTTCACTCAGCTAGATAAACCGTTGAAGTATTTTTATAACTTTGTCTTATTGGAGTCAATCAGCGCAGGATTTGTCCTTGCATTCAAAATATTCGAGATGCTGTTGATAATTTATATTCAGATAGGAGGCAGTTTCTGGGGTATTCTTAAAATACCCCATAATAGAAAACAACGGAGCGTTTCTATAAAATTCAGCAGTCCATTTAGAGTAATTTTTCTTCATTTGGTGTAAGCTCTATTTTATTATCATTAGGACGATCGCTATGACAGATAAAATACGTGGAAAGGTAAAATGGTTTAATAAAGATAAAGGATTTGGCTTTATTGAGAGTAGTGGCAAGGATTATTTTGTGCACTTCAGTGCCATTCAGGGTAGCGGTTTTAAAAATCTTCATGAAAATTCTAGTGTTCTATTTAAAGTGGGTAAAGGCCAAAAAGGCTTGCAGGCAGAAGAAGTTGAGATTGCATGATAATTTATTATTTTTTTATCTATTGAAGAAATATTTAAATGAAGGAGTCGTTTATGGAACGAATGACAGCAGTGGTAACAGGAGGTACCGGTGGGATAGGTTCTGCAATATGCCAACGTCTTGCAGCTGATTACCAAGTCATTGCATGTTATTTTAAAAATGGCAAACATGACGAAGCAAAACGATGGCAAGAAAGTCAGAGAGAGGCCGGCTATGATGTGGATATTCTCTATGGTGATACGACTCAATTTGCTGATTGTGAAAAACTCACTGATTTATTGATGGAGCGCTATGGACGTATCGATGTTTTGGTCAATAATGCGGGGATCACATGCGATACGACTTTAAAGAAAATGACCTCCCAACAATGGCAACAGGTTATTGATGCCAATTTGACCAGTGTATTTAATATGACGCGTAATGTGTTACCCGCTATGCTTGCTCAAGGCTATGGTCGAATTATTAGTATTTCATCGATTAATGGTCGCAAAGGCCAATTTGGGCAATGCAATTATGCTGCAACCAAAGCAGCTCTTTTTGGTTTTACCAAAAGTTTAGCGTTGGAAGTAGCTAATAAAGGAATTACAGTCAATACCATTTCTCCAGGATATATTGAAACGCCCATGTTAGCTTCTATCAAAGAAGAGATTCTCAATGCAATTGTTACTTACATACCCGTTGGTCGATTAGGTAAACCTGAAGAGGTAGCTGATGCAGTCACATTCCTTGCAGCTCCCGAAAGAGGCTTTATTACTGGCGCTAATCTAGATATTAATGGTGGGCAATACATGTAAAGAAGATGAATCCATATTTATCTTGTGTTAATTATTATTTATTTTACTATTTCACGGCCTGGAGTGTACCACAACTTGCTGATTATATAGAAAAAACTCATTCGGGACTTCGAGGATTTACAAGACCAAATTGTTTAGCATGAGGCAATTGTACGAAATCTATTAGGATGACAAAATTGTCTCACCAGTGGCGAGACAATTGCCCTGGACTCACAATCTCATCATTCTTAGTCAAGGTGAAAATAGACAAGAGCGTGAATTTTATATACAGAATGAGTGAGGTAAATAAAGGGAAGGTAAAAGGTCGATTGCTCGCCTAAACTTATAATTGGAATTAACTAGTTAGGTCAAATAAGGATTGGCAACTAAGTAAGAAAAAAATGCCATAGCCATTTAGCAACTAGGGTAATAACTATTACCCACAAGAGCACAATAATTGACGCAACCACCCAGTTTTTTGGTAATAACTCACCTTTATCAATAGAAATATCTGCAAGCCGATTGCAGTCATTCCAAACCTCTTGAGGTATTAGTTTAATCGCTAAGTAAATTCCTAAGGGGATAATGATTAAATCATCTAGTAATCCTAGAATAGGAATGAAATCAGGAATTAAATCAATTGGGCTCAAAGCATAAGCGAGAGTCATTAGTACAACTAATTTAGCTTTCCTATTAACTCTAGGATCTCGTTTAAGAAAATATAATATCCAAACATATTTCTTCATGGATACCACTACTTTATTTGAATTATTCATACAGGTGATAATCTCCTAAATAGAGGCCATGGAGCATAGTGAACAAGTTGTATTCAACCCAGAAAAAGTGATTAATGAGATGATTTGAGGTATAAATAGAATTGTATTTACCCGTCAACATATTGAAAACCTGTCATGGATGATGCTTCCTGCTATTGGCATGATGAACCATGGTGAGTGGCTTTTGATAAAATTATATGTTGTTTCAGGATAAATTACACATCAGTTTAAGATAAATTACCAACCTGTATGATGTAACCATAATTGTGAGATAATGTTCCGTGCTTCTTCGTCAAGAATGAAAATTGCCTGCACGAAATTAGGGCACTGAGCCTGGACTAAAAGTTCCTGACCACAGTCAGGATCATAAAACGAATACATTAAACCAAGTAAAACTTGTTTGCCATGACTGTAGCTGCCAATTGCATTTTTGATAAACTGGTAGTTTGGCTCTAACTGCCATTTTTTCTGAGCCATATCAAGAGATGAGGCTTTTATATTAAAAAATTCAGCTCCTACTTTTTTAATCCCTTTCTTCCAGGCAGAAACAAACAACTCTTCTGTCATAAAGCACCTTGGTTTAAAAGATGTTCAATTATATTCCATACATAAATTTTCTTCCACATTCCGGTGATTACTGCTCAGAGTGCAACTTTGATTAATAAAAAATAGTCCCCCATAGTCTGGAATGTAGCTTTAATCCATTATTTAAATGGTATCTAAGCATTAAAACCTCATATCAATATTTAAAATATTGTAATCCCATTAAAATGCTTTATTTTCAACAAAATATTACTTGTTTTTTTTCTTGACTGAATATTTGAATTTTACAATAGCAAGATTAACTTCTATGCTAGCTTCAGTTTCAGATGTGTCGAGGTCATCAGGAACTACTAGATCTGAAATTAAATCACCTGTTTTTTGCATGAGCTCTTGATACTTTGGTGAGTTTTGTGGGGTTTGTGGTATTGCTTTAATAGTGCGTGATATTTCTCTTACCTTTGTGAAGGTATCGATGATAGCTAGGGTAGTTTCTGTGGCTTTTGGGCTTTTTAATATAGTCGCTAGCATATAAAGGCCTTTCTCTGTGAAAGCCTTAGGCAAATTAGGTGAAAATTTTAGAGAAGTTAGGTGGTCGCAATTTGCGACTACCTCCTGTTTTTCTTGTTCGGTAAGTTCAACCAAATAACCTTCAGGAAATTTTTCTGGATTTCTGCTTACAGCTTCGTTAATTCTTTTAGTTTCTACACCATATAACTGAGCGACATCACTATCTATAATGACATGTTTGTTTCTGATTTCGATTATTTTATCTTCTACGTCTAATTGGCTGATATTCATTATTAAATCCGGGGTTAAAGCTTGATACACCATTATAAGGCGCGCTGAGTTTTTATCCCAGAAAAATTTATAAAAACAGGGGAGATTTAAGTTGGTGTAGGATGTGTTAATATTTGGGGTAGATAACGTACCTTATCTACCCCAAATAGGGTATTATTGAAAAAACACTCATGGAGAAGGCCTTGAATTTCCTGGATGACCAAAATGACAAAAATCGAAAGTTTGGGGTAGATAAGGTTTTTCATCCCTTGGATGTTCATTTTGATACCAATTCTTTGTCGGCCTGGTTGTCATTTTATTTTCAGGTTCATGTCAAAGGCGCACCTGAAAAAACAGTTCAGGCGAAACAAAAAGACTTATCTAAATTTTTAAATTTTTTCCAGGTCGAAGTAGGGCATGACCAGGTGGACAATTGGACACCAGCAGTCAGCAAACAATTTCAACGCTCCTTGTGTAATACCATTTCTGAGAAAACCGGTAAAGGATACAAGGCGACTTCCATAAATCGAACCATGGCAACCATTCGTCATGCAGGCCGATGGCTTTACCAACAAAGACCCTTAATAGCTGGTGATCCGTTATCTGGGGTTAAGGATTTACAAACCGATGCGCCAGAATGGAATGGTTTAAGTTCGAAACAGCTTATGCGTTTAAAAGCAGCCTGTGAGCAGCGTGCCAAAATGTGTACTCGAAAAAATCAAAATGCATTACTGGAGACGGCAGTCTTTTATGTATTGTTAGGAACTGGCTTGCGGGAATCTGAATTGGTCTCATTAAATATACACCAGTATCATTCAAAAGGGTTTCATTCTGTTGTTCGACATAAAAGTAAACGGGTGACTACTAAAATTGCGTTACCGCAAGAAGCCAGAGAACATTTGGATAATTATTTAAAGAGCCGAGTTTCAGAGCCTAACGAACCCTTATTTATAAATAGGGCAGGGAATCGTATTAATACACGGAATATTTTTCGAATATGTCAGCGTGTTTTAAAACAAGTGCTTGCACTTTTACCCGAAAATGAGCGATTTGAATTTACACCCCATAAACTTCGACATACTTTTTTAAAGAAAGTGACCGACAAGCATGGAGTGCATTTTGCGCAAGAGTTGAGTGGGAACGTTTCTATTAAAGAAATTTTTCGATACGCCAAGCCCAGCCAAGAAGAAATGCAGTCAACAATTGAAGATCTTTTTGCATAAAGTGAATGCCCTACTAAAAATTCACTTTACATAATTATGAAATATGACGAATTTTATCGCCATATTTCAGCTAAGTTAACATCTTCACTATCTGGTTGATGCTGTCTTTCCAATTTGTCTACTTGGACTACGAGTGGCAGATTAAAAGATGTACCTGTTATTATACAGCAGCCTTTTGCTAAGTTTGGGATCATACCTTTTGATAATGTATCTAACGTGCTTATAGTATTATCTAGTAAAAATAAATCTTTATCATTTACGAGGCGATGTATAAAAAAATTATGAATCTGAGACATTATTGTTGCGGAAATATCGGCGGGTCGTTGGCTTGATAATGTCAAAAAAACACCAAATTTACGTCCTTCTTTAATTATTTCTTCAAATAATTCCAAACGATAATCTTTCCAGCTTTCTTGTTCACGTGTTGACTGCAGAGATAAGACATTATGGGCTTCATCAATGATTAAATGTAAAGTCTTTTCCGGTGGGCTGTTAACAGTTTTTTTATGAGATTCATAATAGTATTTAGCTAAAAGTAGAGGAATAATTTTTTTAATATCTTGATTGCATTTTCTTAATGATATGATTTTCAAAAAGTGAGTATTATGCTTTTTCGAAGAAACAGATAAAGTTTTTTCCAAGTCTTTTACTGTAGATTCTATTCTTTTTAATAATGGTTGTATGTGCTCAAATTGAAAATGACTTGAAGTTAAATCATTAGTTAACTGTAAATGAACACGAATAATTAGCTCTTTAAAAAAATCAATATTTTCAATCGTTATTTTATCAACATTGGCCTTCATTATTAGTTTATAAGACTCTTCACTACCATTGAAGTGTTGGTTACTATCAGTAATAAAATGTTCCTGAGTAGAGTGCCACGATATTTTATTTAGAAACTCTTCCATATCCTTATTATTAATATTTACCATTGCAGTGAGAAGTAAATCTTTAACTTCCTTTTTTTGGGATGATGCGGAAAATGATTTTTTAAAGGTGTATTTTATATAGGCGAGAAGATTACTATTAGTGTCTTCGTCATAATATTTTTTCCAAGAATTAACTAATCTATCTAGGAAAGGCTTTTGCGTATTTGAGGTTGCTTTAAATAATAAGCCTAATACTTCTGAATCCAATAAATTCTCTGGACTAATGGGAAATTTATTTTTTTCCCTTCCAGTTCCTCGAGTATTTAAATGGTAAACGGTTTTGTCTTTTTCTTGGACCAGCTGATCATTCGTATATTCACCATTGAAATCGATTAATATGAATTGGCTTTTATTTTTAATTTCATTTAATTTTGAATTAAATAAAGTTGTATATAACTTTGCTAAAGTATTCGACTTACCACTTCCGGTATTTCCAAATATACCAATATGTGTGTTGAACAGTTTTTCCCATTGAAGATAGACAGGTATATTTTCTTTTAACATTTTGCCAATAACAAGATCATGATTTGCCATGTCATTATGATAGATTTTAGATATTTCTTCTTCAGAAATAAGAAACACCGGATCTTTAATCATGGGTAAAAATTTAATTCCTTCGGTAAAAATATCTTTTTTAAAGTAACCAATAGGTTTAACTTCTACCTTTCTTATATATGTGATTTTGTTGCTCTCTGCCTCAAATCTAGATTCGTCAAGAAATTCCCCTTCAACAATACAGGCAATATTTATAAACCCCCTTTGAATAATTAAATGTTCTCGAATAGATACACCTTTAAACTTATTCCCTTTATAAAATATAGTATCTTTACTTGATTCATCGAAAATTTTTAAAATTATTTTTATACCGTGCACCGCTATAACCTCACCTACTAAAATGGTCATTATTGTCTCTCTGGGTTATTGGGTTCCAAAGTGAAAACATTGGTATTAAATATTTCAAAATTTAAATTTTCCTTGCAGGAAATAAATTGTATGTTCTTATATCCAAGAAACTTTTTTTCCAGATTCTTTTTTTCTTGATCATTAAAACAGCAAACGAATAACTGCAGTAGATGATTTGATAAAGAACGTTTAATCAAATTAAGTATATGTTCATCAGCAAAAGAAAAACCAAATGAGATAAGTATGGTATGATCCTTTTCAAGTTCATAACTTAAAGCCCTGAGCATTTGATAATAATGTTCCTCAAATACCGTTTCATGAAACTTCCACTTTTCAGGATTAACAATAGGTATTTTTTTGTATTCCTGCCAGAACTGTTGTTCCAAATCATAACTTAAATCATCTAAGCGCATAGAGTTTAAAGATGAAAATTCTGATTTATCAGAAGAAATTATGTCTGTGAATTGATCTAATAGAGGACTCATTTGAGTAACAATTTGGCCTATTTCTGAAAATTTACCTGATGATTGATAATCGACAATTATGCGATCATCTTCTTTCTGCCAATAAGCCGAACCATGTAGATGAATTAGATTTATTTGAGGTACATCGATATAATTTTTCTCAAAAATTCCTGTCTGGCATAAAAATGTATTAAAGTTTTTGGCTTGTAAATATTTTTTTCTAAACCCTCTTGTTCCATCATTTAAGATAAAATCGCGTTGCCCTTGTTTTAATATTTCTTCCGATGAAAGAGCTATACATCCATCATAGTTTGTTGTAAAAATATTACATCTTCGTTTAGGCGATGTGCGTTTATATAAAATACTTAAAATCGTATGGATAAAATTACTATATTGCAGTATTACATTTTGTTTGGAAGTCTCTAAATTATGTATACAAAATTCTAAAACAGGTTTTATACATGATTTAAAATAATACATAAATAGTAAAGTTTTTAGTTTAGGTTGATTTTGGCTTTCAAATTTTTCCGCTAAAGTTTCGATAGTGAATCGGTTACCATTCTCGCCTTCTAACATTAATTCCAAGGTTGGGAATAAGCCATAAGAGGCTCCCGCACCAAGGAGTATATTTATATTTTTATCATAAATATATTCAATGTTTATTTGGCTTTCCATTGTATATCCTTTCACAATTAATTCAGTTGATTATAGCAGGAGATATGGCTAGTTTTAATTATTCAATTAACATTCAATATACTTATATAAACATGTCATGGTTAGTCTCTAATTAATAAGCATATACTTTCAGGAACAACCCCATTAGGGTTGACAAATAACCCCTTTGGGGTCATAATGTCATTATGAAAATAATAAAAAAATTACAAGTTGTGGTTGAAACGGCTGAATATTTAAAGCAAGCAGAATCTTGTATGGATAAGAAAAGCAGAGAGGACTTTGTAAGTCATATTGCTCAAAATCCTACGGAAGGAGATCTCATCCCCGGCACTGGTGGGGCAAGGAAGATTCGTTGGACAACTGATAGTAATCAGGGTAAGAGTGGTGGTGCTCGAGTTATATACTATTATCATAACCAAAAAATACCCATTTTTTTATTTACTGCCTACGGAAAGAGCAAGAAGGAAAATATTTCCGAAAGCGAGAAGAGCATATTAAAAACCATTATTAAATCTATTGTTAAGGTTTATGGGGAGGTTGAACATGAGTGATTTAGGTGAAAGTTTAATTCGCGGCGCCCAAGAAGCTCTTGAGTATGCCAAAGGTAATCAGGAAGGCGCAGTTACACATGAAGTGCTGGTTCCTACTCAAGTAGATGTTATGGCTATTAGAAAGAAAATGCATATGAGCCGACAAAAATTTTGTGAAGAATTCGGGTTCAGTGTTCGAACATTAGAAAAATGGGAGCGGGGTGAACGAACGCCGGAATCATCTGCAAGAGCTTATTTAACTGTTATTGCAAGCAACCCTACCGCTGTTATTAACGCGTTACATAAAACAAGTTGCGACAGAGGATAGGGCATAAGAAGCCGCCACCTATTGATCTATTATAAACCCGATCTTGACTTGGTAATGCATTTGCATTGCGATATATTATATGAGGTATTTAGGAGAGAAATTGTGGCCAACCTATTACACATTGAATCTACTTTAACAGATAGATATCAAATTATTATTCCTGATACTGTTCAGCCTGATGGGCATGTATTCCTTTCGAAAATGGAAGAAAATCAAGATGCCTACTATAGATAATTTTCTGGATTCTATAGCTGAAGATATAAGAAATAACCCCCAGCATTTAACTTCAATAAATAAAACATTATTCAATCGAATTGAATCATTTCTGAATGGTGTTGAATTTGATTTGAATGAAATGTTATTAGATGAGGAAGAAAAAGAATAACCAAAGATTGAGGATAAAACCTTTGGAAAGCCTCTATGAATAATCCACTCATCATTAGTGATTGGATTATACTGGCACATCCTCTTTTTATAAATCAAATTGCTTCTCTGGTAGAAGAAGTAAGGGAGTTAAAGTCAAAAGATCCATAAATTATCGTTCAAAATCAGCAACCAAAAAATTAGCCGCTATTTTCATTTGATCAGGACTTACGAAAAACTCATTAAAACAGAAGGATTTTTTAGTTCATTGATAAGATAATTTTTTAAGAGGTTTTTTTTTATTTGATAGACAGTTTGTGCCGTTTGGTAAGCAATTTTTTTCAAATTAACCCAGACATAAATAGCGCAGGCGATGTGATTTCGTTGTATGCGTTGCTTGCGGCACTGACATTTATCAATACCAGTAAGCTGCTTCACTTCGCGATGAAATTGTTCCACATACCATCGTATGGCACAAATTTTCTTCGTGTCATTAGCGCAAGTTTGTGACGTATCATTAGTAGCAATAAGATCTGTTCTATTAGAAGAAATAGCAACAGAAAACAACTTCATCTGTAAATGCTCAGGCATCCCTTTAAGCCTAATGAGCTTGCCGTGTCTTAATTCATCTTCGCTCCATTCAAAGCTACGCAATGGCTGGTAGGTTTCATCAGACCCCTTGAGTTTAGCTAATCGATTTTTTCTCATGGGGCAATAGAATATTTTGTTATGATCATTGATAAACAACATCAGCGTGCTGGTAGCATACCAGGTATCCATTAACACCGTTTTAAACGGTAATTTCTTGTGGTAAACAATATTATTAAGCATGTCTTTCACATGGTCTGCTTTACCTTTCCCGTCTTTTTCCGGGTCAAAAATTCTAAAATCGATAACCCAAAATTGCTCGGTCTGTGGGTTAACGTAGATGCAGTTAACCAGTCCTATTCCGCGAATAACGCCATGGGCATTACCACTGTACTGCCAACGTACTGATTCGATATGGCGGGAATGGCTTTTATCTAGAACCGTATCATCGAATACAATAAATCCTTCCTCACTTGCCACAAGCTCAGCCTTAACTTGTAACCAAACGTCACTGGCTGTTAATCGCTCTCTTTCTAGGTACAATTTTACCAAATCATGGCTTACATCAGATACATGCTCCGCATAATTGGTGAGCGTATAATTGACTTGGCTACTTAGCAAATATTGGCAATATTCTAATCGGCCAAATGACTTTCTTGGGCGGGCTATGGCTGCGCTCTGTCGGAAAAAATATACGCCATCTTAGATAAATAAAACTACATTGCAAATGATCTTTTCGACATCCTCTCCTTGAGAATTCTCTTGTTTTTCTTTGATCTATTGGCCTAATAGGTGGGGTTTTTCGTAAGTCCTGTTGATGCTTAAGTGGCACTGAAGTTTTAAAAAAATCAATAACGTAACCACTTGATTAATATATAAATTATCTGATTATCCTGATAATCAGACCTAAGGATATTTCCGTCCAACGTGTACAACGTCGAAATTATGTCTTATTTTTAGATAACGTTGGAACATATATATGAAAGTACAAAAAATTAAACTGAATTCTTATGATGTCACATGGATCGTTGATAATAATCATTTACCAATCAAAACAATTATGTGAGTTCTTGCTAATGTTAGACGTAATTACCGTATAATTAATATGGTGTCAGTTAAGGGGTAAAAATGAATGAAGAACAGCGAAACTGTGTATTAATGGATGAGCATTGGCTTATGTTTGATGCGTTACATAGTTATGAAGGCTACAAAGAACTGCGAATTGAAGCGGATAAATTAGGTGTTTCAATAAAAACAGCCATTATAGACAGGCTGGGAACAGAGAAAAACCAGACTGTATTACTTGTTGAGTAATAAATAATCTGCCCGATCCATAGCAATGATAATGAATCCGCTATATCTTAATGGGCTTGTGCTCCTGTCGGCTGTGGTTCCTTTTGAAAAGTCCAAATCAAGCCTAGTAGAATAATCCCCATCCAAGTTATTGATTTGATCCATGAGGCATAATAATAAAGCTGTATGAATTGTTGAGGCTGATTTAGATGGGGAATTACATTAGGGGCTGAAAATAAACTGATATTGTTACTTATAATAACTGGTGCTGTAAAAAGGAAAAACCCTTTTAAAATAAACTCATAATTCTTCATTTTAACAGAAGTAAAAATAATCAAAACAAGAGCAGGCGCTAGAAGCAAAGCAAACCTTGGCCAGTAAAAAATATGGGTTATTGGGGTAAATAAATCGCTATAAGAGGAAAATACCCCTGATTTTAAAGCGGTTTCAAAAGAAAGCGACAAATAAGACAAAACCAACAGTAAAAACGATAAGTAGTATATTGGTGTTTTTAGATTTATGCGCATTATAACAGTTCCCTTTTTTGATCATGGTGTGAGTGCTTTAGCTCATCGTTTATTCTTTAGGGTATAGTGTTCTTCCAGAAATGGTCGCTATTGCTTCTATAGGAATCGCATGTTCCTCATCATTAGAACAATTTAAGCTGATAATTTTAGCCATAGCAGTTGCTGTATCGTAATCAGGTCTAATATGTGTATCTGACGATGCGATACATGTTGTGTTTCCAATAAATAATTTAAAACGTCTTTGGCTTTGTTTTTCTGAAGCGTAAAACGGTTTTAGAGTAACTCCTGATAACACTGTCCCAGATAAAACTGTTTTTTCCTTATGAGCCGTATCAGATGGAAGCTTAAATTGTTTTGTTACTATAATATGCGCCGTTTTACCTGCTTCAACATAAATTCTATTGGGTTTTACTGATGAAATAGAATGGGTATTTTTTTCTTTGTTTTTTATTAAAAGGAGTTCAGGAGGCATTGGGCCGATAATTTTTAGTTCTGGTGAAGCCCAATAGATGGCTTTATTATTGTCCAAAAGTTTGTAAGGCAAAAACACCACATCATGTTCCCCCATATTCCAAAAAACACCACAAAATAGATGCTTATCACCTACTGTAGAGCGGTTTAATAAATTACCTTTGCTGTCTGTAAAGCGATCGCAATAATGGTTATTTTGGTTCTTTGGCACTTTTAATGGTGAATACGCTAATTGAATTTCACCATTGGCACCCATAAGAAACAATTGACGCGAAGCAGTCGCATAAAAATCATAACTTAATTTAGCGATGAATGGAGATAGGAACAATACCAAGATCCCTAGCTTTATACCCAAACGCTGCGATGATTTTTCATTGAAAATAGAAAATAGAATGCACCACGTAAGCACAAGGCCTAGCAAAATGATAAAGACGTTTGTAAATGTTAAGAACACTATCAATACCTCTCTTGTAAAAATTATCTATGCAAATGGTTACTATTTTATCATATTGATTTTTTATAGCATTTAATCTTATTAATTAACTCATTTTTATTGAGCGTATCTATTTTATGCATGATGCTCTCAGGACTATGCTCTTGATCGAGCAATTGTTTAGCCCATAGCATAAACACATCATCCTCGGTGAGAATCTTAAAAAGCATATCGTTTTTTTCATCGAGCAATACTTCAACAGCACAAGCTACTAGCCATTTTGATGGCGTTGTTTCTCCACCAGCCATGCCTTTAATAGCCATAGGAGAATAGCTTTTATCCTTATCAAATAAAGTCTTCGCTTTGTGGTGCAATTTTTCAGAACGATTAACAACGGCTTGTAATTCTGAAAAAATAGATTTTATTTGATTGCTAAAATCCTGCTTTTTATATTCGGCAAGATTTACCCGATTCAGTAACGTTAACGCTTGTTCTTTGCTGGAACCTGAAAGCTTCCCTACTACAACTTTAATTTGCTGTATCATACTACTAACCATGGGTTCAAAGATGTTTAACTCCACTTTTTGTTCGTCACAAATAATTTCAATCTGCTCCAAAACATCGATAAATTCATAAGGCAATCGAAAGCGCAAATCGAGCAACGTGCTTGTTGGTGAAGGATGCAAGTGCTGATGAATGGCCTTAAGATTCTGCATGAACTGTTTTAACTCAATCGTTTGATTAATTGAAAGATTATCCCAACCATCAAATAAATCCGGCTCATTCATATGAAAAGAACCATAAATGTTCTTCCCATCCGTTGATTTGACGTAAACCCTTGAGGGTCTACGCAAATTTTGTTTCACTTCGAATCGCAATAATTTTTTCATTAATAAGCCTCTAATAAAATAAGTGATGAACTGTTGCAGTATTGAAATGCACAATCTTTTGCATCATTTAGTCGCGTGTACGTTTTGTTTGTTGCCAAATCGATGTAATATTTTTTACCAGCTTGTTTGTAATCGTATTTAGAACGAAACGCAAACACGGATGTATTGATGAATCCTCCCAACAAATAAGTTCTCATTGTTGGGGTTATTGCTGTTGTATCCTGTTTTGTCGCATCAAAATAGTGACTTAATAAATGGTGTTCATTTAATTCATGAAGGTTTTTTAGTTTTTGTAATCGGTGGCCATGATAATGCATGAAATAAGGAACACCGGAAATATTTATTTTTCTGGCACGTGTAGTGTACTGGTTATAGTAATTTGTTCTTCGCAAATAATAATAAGGTTTAAAAGCACGCAATACAGGCACTGTTGTATTTTGTCCGTACAGGTAAACGAGCTTATTGAATTGAGCATCAAGAGTGGCTTTTTGAGTTCGTGCACCCAATAATTTATTTTTTATTGTCTCTAAAGAATAGATCATCGACTCAATACCCTGCTGATTCATCTCAGGAATATCCCCCAGAGAAAGTTCTACCTGATAATCTAAACGCTCCAACCGCCTTAGTGCATTGCACAGCTGGGGGTAATGAACAAGAGTATTTAATTCCAAATAAGTGCCGATGGCTTCTTTAATGGACAACCTATTCCAGTAAGAATAAGAAATATCCTGATTTCTGGTAGATGAAGATGTAAGCATTAACGCTCTCAATAAATCGTTTAAAGAAAAGGCCAGCTCAAGTGGTGCATTGGTTTGATTTAGATGAATCATAATTACCTCGTTTTCTTTTATTGTCCTAATGACACTACTTAGTTTATTTACAAGAACCAAATTTGTCAACAAATAAAATCCATAAAATAGATAAATTAAAAACATCTATTATATTGACTGTTTTGTTATGGTCTGCCATACTATAGATGTTCACTTAGGAACATAATAGATAAAATAAGGAATAAATCATGATTAAACACCCTCTTCAAATCGGTTCCATTCTCTATGCTTCTTGGGGTTACGAGCAAACTAACATTGACTTTTATCAGGTCATTGAGCTAATTGGAACTTCCACTGTGGTACTCAGAGAAATTGCTCAAGAAAAAGTCACTGACAGCAACGATGCTTTTTGCGGAAAAACAAAAGCCAAACCTAATTGTTTTATTGATGAACCATTTCGAAAAAGAGCAAACGCGCAAGGCATAGTACGCATGAACTCCTTCTCGCATGCAAGTCTTTGGGATGGCGCCCCTCTTTATTATTCTTCTTATCATTAGACTTCGAAAATGCTCCCTGCATAAGCAGGGAGTTACCACTAATTAACTGTTTAATAAAAAATTGGAGATTTTGATGAGCAATATATCAACAGCCGGAACAAATAGTTTAATACAAGAAATCAGCATCGTTTGGTCTATAGATGATGTGTTGGATGTGAGGCCACTACTCAGCAAAGAGCAAGCAAGTATCGTATTACAACACCTTAAAAAAAATCATGATGCCACAATAGGCATTAATTGGGATGTCATAGAAATCGTTTCAGACGATTTATTCTTAAAGCCGATTAGAGTGATTAAAACACTTCGTTATAAAGAACACGAAATAGAAATTAGTTATCAAGAATCCGATGAACGCTATATAGCGGATATTCGCATCGATGATTGTGATGGCCATACCGTCCAAGGATTTTGTGGTTTAAAAACTGAATCAGAGGCCGTTTCTGTAGCTCAAGCCTTTATTGATGGGTTGCACTATACCGAAGAAGAGGAATTCAATTAAGTAGGCTAGATTTTTTCTAGCCTACTCGCTATTAGGAGGGAACACAATGGATTATTTAAATTTATGGCACCAATTAGTGGATGTACCAATAAACGATGATGATGAAATTTAAGAAGATTTCCTTCATTTTGAAAAAGGAACGAATAAATTCGAACTCTGGAAATGGTTTGATAAAAAATTACCTAAAGGAATCGCACATGAGTTATTTAAGAAGTTATAACTATTTAATTGCTATAAATAGGCTTTTTGCCCTCACCCTATTCATGGGGGCTTCTTTATCCTTTCCTGCTCATTCAGGGCCTTCTAAATCATTTAGAGTAGCTCATACCCATGGGAAGACGAAACCGCAGCGAATATCGCCCACGGTAAAACATTCTAAATTTTTAACTGGGTTAGCTGCAGGCTCTATTTTATTTTCGCAGAAGGGACATCCGTTCTCTTACAATAAGCCGGATTTTGAGTCACCTGATGGCGAGCTGTATAGTGAATACGAGCGCAATAATCAATTATTGACTCAAGGTGGCTTGCCTCAGGATAAGCGATTAACACTAGAGCGCAGAAATCAACAGATAAAAAACAGATTAATTGCGTTAGCTGAAAAAAGATACATGAGCGCATTCACTCTTCAATTGGTTCCACTCAAAGAAAAGGTAATTGAATCAAAAATTGAAAAATCGTATAACCCTAACGAAAAACCGGATATTCAAGTAAAACGCAAACAGCTCCTTTATGAGCTCAGGTTTTCAGATGAAAGCCCAAAACCAATAAGTGATTTTGATGTGGTGAATATTAATGAAATGAAACCCAATAACACACATCCCTATCAATTTACCTATTCAGAAACGTGGGGAGATAACGCCATTAAAGTAAATTTGAGAGATAAAAAGGATAAAAAGCTCGTATTAGAATTATCCCACGCCTACTACGTTCCAAATGCAGCAAGAAAAGACATTTTTGAATCCATGCGAGAAAAATTTGTCAGTTATTTCTTATATGTATGGCCGTTTCTATTCCTGCCGTTACTGCTGAATTTTTTTTTTAAAACTAAATAATAAATTATAACTATAAGGAGTTATATAAATGATGATCGAACTATTAATTGGTATCGCTGTTATCTTGTTAATTTTTATTTTGACAGGTCTGTTTATTGTCAAACAGCAAGAAGTTGCACTTATTGAACGCTTAGGGAAATATCACTCTATTGCACATGCGGGGCTTAATTTTAAAATACCCTTTATTGACTGGATTGCCGGTAAGTTATCGTTACGAATTCAACAATTAGATGTCAAAGTCGAAACCAAGACAAAAGATAACGTGATTGTCCAAATTCAAGTTTCCGTGCAATATCGCATCAAAGATGGCGGAGTTTATGATGCTTACTATAAATTGGAAGATCCTACGCAACAAATTACAGCCTATGTCCTTGATCTAGTTCGTTCTGAAACGCCAACAATGATCTTGGATGATATTTTTGAAAAAAAAGACAGCATTGCTAATGCCGTTAAAAGCCACTTAACCGACACAATGCAAGACTTTGGATTTGAAATTATCAAAGCATTAGTAACGAACATAGAGTTAGAAGCCAAAGTAAAAAATGCAATGAATGAAATTAACGAACAACAACGATTGCAAGTTGCCGCTCAAGCCAAGGGAGAAGCAGAAAAAATATTGATGGTCAAAAAGGCAGAGGCAGAAGCAGAAAGCAAGCGATTACAAGGTGAAGGAACAGCCAATCAACGAAAAGCAATTATCAATGGGCTAAGCCATTCTGTAGAAGATTTCCAAAAGTCCGTACCGGGGGTATCGTCTGCAGAGATAATGAACTTGGTATTGATTACTCAATATTTTGATACATTAAAAGAAATAGGGTCACATAACAAATCCAGTACGATCTTATTGCCGCAGTTACCGAATGATATCGCATCGCAATTGCAGCAAAGTATTATAACTGGCAATGTAGCTAGCGCAGACATAAAAAATTAATAACGGAGTTATTGGGGTTGTGCTCTATAACCCCAATAACAAAAGGTATTAGGTGTTCCCATCAAGTGTTATCGAATTGGTTTATTGAGATTATCTATTCCAACAACCATAAACCATCTTGTTCCCAATACTCAGAAAATCCCATTTTTGAAAAGGGTATAGAAGGATGATTTTGCATAAGATGAAACAATTGTTTGCGCCAATGATTGCCTGGCGAGCTGTTTTTTAATAATGCATGAATAATATAAGCTTGAAGATAGAAAGGGCTTTCGTTATGTTCAAAAGATATTGTTATTTCTGAAACCTTGGGTTTATTGACGAAAAACCGATTCCATAAGCGAGAATGGTGAGCACATAAATTTCTGGTATAAGTCAGTGAGCGCATCCATGATTTGATGATCTCACTATATTGTCCAAGAGTATCACCAATTTCTTTTCTTACAGTACGATCTTTAATATTGGCATAGAGCTTGGACACTGTACCAAAAGAAATGCATTCCATGACCATCCAGTTTGGTGGGTGTTCTGGATGATTATATTTAGCATAATACGTTTTAATAAAGTCTTCGTGTGAACGTTTCAGATGTGATTTAACCTCCTCCAAAAACATTTGATGTTGCTCAGCCGAAGAAAATAAATCCATGCTTAGATACCAATGTGCGCCATATTTCAAACTCATGGCATTTGATATAGCGGTACGAAAAGAAACCTCTATTCGCTCTAGGGCATCGATAACTAATAAGCGCAGCTCCCTATCAAATGCATACAAATTTAAAAGATCCGAAAATCGCGTGTTGGGTTTAAATTGGTGAGAGCTTGTCGCAGAGCTAATGAGAAAAGGTTTAAAATAAATCATCAAACGATAGTAACCAATGGTCGTCAAATACTGACTAGCTTCTTGTTCATTATCCAGCAACAGCCCTTTTTGCCGTAAGTGATGTATTTGTTCTGGTATGGAAAGAGGTGGTTTATTAAAAACCATTTTTGAATGCATAAAATAAATAACCCGCCCTGGTCCGCATTGTTAAGAGGCGTGGCGGGTATGGTTAATTATATTATAACCCGATTGCACTCAAAATCAAATAAGATTGATTGTCATTAATGTAATTTTAACAGAATGTGCAACGTAACTGAATCACCGTACACGCCAATTACCCATAAGAATGTTATAATTAACCGATCGTTAAAAGTCCTCATTTAAAGATTTTTGATTTAGGAATTATGGAGTAAGCAATGGATGTGAGTGTAAAAGAGTTTTTGATAACGCTATATATAGTAGGTGGATTAATTACCCTAAGTTATTCTATCCACAGCTTTCTCAATTTTCAACGCTTAAAATTATATTACAATAATAATTTGCTGCTAAAAAGGCCTGATATTAAACGCTATTTGATTCTTAAACCCCTCCTTTGACCATATTTTTTTGTTATCGAAAAAAGCCCCTTAGAGCGATTTTCCGAACTATTTTTTAAACATTATGGTGACGAGAGGCATACTTATTTTAGAAGCCAGGGGCTTAAAAATTTTTTAAATGACCTATTCAAAGGAAAAAATCATTATAAAAACGATCAAATACACACACCTTGCTGGCCAATTGACAAAAACTCTCAAGATTGGATTGAGCATGAGCGATTTTTTAAAGGCAATAATTTTCTATGCGCATATTATCTATATAAAAATACAGGATGAATACCTTGTGCGAGTCACTTGGGAACAAGAAAGCCCCCTCACCCTGTTGCATCTATAAGCAGGTTTGAGCTAGATCAAGGTCAAAGGCTTAGCGCGTCTGAATTTATAACAAGAACGCAACAAATCAATTCCGATGAAGCTAATAAATTACATCGTGGAATGAAATAGCATCGTCATATAATAACAAAAAGCGTCAATTTAAAAGATGTATTTTGTTGACAAAATTACTGGTTTTTGCCATAATGTATTTGTTCACTTAGGAACATAATAGAAAACATTAAGGATCAAAAATGACAACAATCATTACTTCAAAACTAGTTAGCGATCAGCAACGCCTTTCTTTTTTGCCTAAACATTTTGGCACCATGATGATAAGGGCAGAACAAGCAATCTACAACACATTAAAAGTGATATGCTCTTCTTACGAAGGCGGCTATTGGCATTTTTACGAATTGAGCAATCGTGGTTTTTATTTAGCTCCCGACATGGACGAGCCACTTCCCATATATGTGGAAGGCAACGGCTATGATGGTGAAGTGAGTGCAGATGCTGCTGGAATTATTACAACCCTATGTGTTCTTAATCAACTGTGTTGGAAAACTAAATCGGATAAAACAATCCATCAATATTATTTGTTGCGGGATTACATCGAATACCACAAAGAAGCTACTGACATTTATGCCGCGATTGATTAAGCAGATAAAACAGGCCGTAAACTTAAATTACGGCCTTTACATAAGGGGCGGTTCTATGAATATTATAGAAAAAATTACTCAGGCCATTTTTGAAGATGACGAAGATCCGAACAAACAATCTGAATACTTAATTGAAACCTATTTAAACAGCACCAATCAAATAGAAATTGATGCTATTTTTGTATGTTTATGCTAAAAACCCTAATCGGTAATTGTTCAGCATAATTTGCAGTATTCGCGTTAAGCTTCACCACAAAAACTAAGCTTGGGCTGTTTGTACTTACATTACGTGATATTTAAAGTCCGTACACATTGATTGACACTCTCACCAGCTTGATTGGATTCAAGAGCATGCCTTTTCTGATCTAATAGCTCCAAGCTGGCTTTTCATGTTAACTATCTATTCCAATAATCAAATGAATTAAATTGGTTACTCGTATGTATATTGCTAAAGCTGGTATGATGATTAATATGATGATGCATGGAGTGATTGTAATTAAAACCAAATGGATTCCCTCCCGCATCATAGGAACCAATCATAGGCAGGCCAGTGACAGGATTTACTCTAAAAGTATCTTGTGAATGGTTATTAAATAATTGCTGCTGATTAATGGAAGAATGGTCGCCCTGATTTACACTATGACCTTTAATCATGTAAGGTAAAATATGCCGTTTAAAATATTCATTTTCCATGTAATTAAAATGTTCATTTTTTGATGCAATGGCTTTTTGATATTCAAGATAACCTGGTGGTGGTTCTAATACAAAATCTTTAATTCGGATGAGTAATTGTATTAATTTTTTTATACGATCAATTATCGCATCCTTTTGAAAAAATAGTTTCATTTTTTTATCCTATTTAGATAACTAATTTATTCCTTCACAAACGCGCAAAGGCTCGCGCTCTTTATTTATTCCATAATCCATCATTCTAACTATACTAATAGTAGTACTTCACAAGGATTGTGCCTAGTTGTATTTTCTGATTCTACACACACCACGCAATGTGATTGCTTAAAAAACGTGCACATAACCATATGATTTATATTGAAATAATTCAATACCATTAAAAAACGAGTAATTTAAAGTAAAACACTCATGTATACAATTGTATACATGAAACCCTTGTAAATCAATGGATATCAACTTAAAAATACAGTTGTATACATAAATGATACTATTGTATACTTGTTTTGATTCAATAAATGAGCCTCTCTATGAAAGAAAATGATGTCATTACCTTACGTATTTCAGAATATGAGCGCGAGTACTTAAATAAAATTGCACATCAATTTGAGTTACAAAAACGAGGCTCATCAGACGCATCACCTGCAAAAGCATTAAAATTTCTTTTAGAATTTTGTTTACATAATGAGATTTCACCGCAGAGAAAAAATGAAAATCCATTACAAGATATAAGAAAAATGATTGAACAAATTCATGCATCCATACCCCATTTGATGTATCACAATCATTATCAAAGTTTAGTTATTTCATCCAATATTAATGACGACTCTTTGAAAGAAATAAAACAAAAAACCATCGAATATTTAAACGATAATTTCTCAGGATTTCAGAATAATACTTATAAAGAAGTTCGGTTTAAAATGAACGGAATTGGACTTAAAACAGTCCCTATAGAAGAAGGTGAATCGTTATGGAAATAACTATTGATATTGGCGCAGATACCCTTCATTCGTTGAATAAAATAGCAAAAATGAATAACAACGAATTAAATGTGACTGCAGCAGAAATGCTGTCATTTGGCGCACGTATTTATCTACAATCTTTAGAAAAAAAGACAGATGAATCAACCCAATTATTACTCGAAAATAGTGTTCGCTCCATACAAATTATTACTGAAATTTTATACAGTGTATATAACAAAGATTTGTCTAAAATCGGTGCTTATGATGCAGAAACTGCATTAGCCATGATTGAACGGATGATTCCAAATTTGTTAAAAGGTATTTCTTAAATCTCTCGCTCCATTTCTCGATTAGACTGTGATTTATTAAAAGTACGAGTATTTTCTACAAACTCTTTGTTGTACACACGGTCTTTAATTCCATTAATTAATCCTTGATTGAGTGTTATAAACTCATTATCACTTTGTGCATTAAGTTTGCGTTCTTGCTTTATCAAAGACTGAATTTGTGTATCCCGATTTATTTTTTTTAGCTCCGATTCCTTGTTTTCTAAAGCGCATTGTTTTTTAAATTCCTCGAAACTCAGACATCGGTTTAATTGTTTTTTTAGCTCATCCTTTCCTTCCTTAACAAGAACATCATTTAAATCGGTATTTTCTTTCTTAGGAATCATAATGGATACATGGATACCAGAATCATGTAATCTCTGAGCTGCTTTTATAATCGTATTGGTTTGTTCATTTTTTGCGTATTTATAAGTGTCTTTTCCATCATTATCCAAGCAAATAACCACCTGTTTGGGTGTATTTTTTGGATCAATATTTGAAAAATTTGCTTTACCCAATACAGCATATACACGCGCATGTTCATTGGCTTGAAGTATACTTAATCCTGTCTCAACCCCTTCAGTAAAATAGGCCATATCGCCTTTACCATGGTGATTTAAGTTGACAAAATAATTACTGATTGAACCAAACGTTTGTTTCACAGGCTCACACGACTTATCTTTATGTGCAGAATGAAGATCTAATTTTGTTATCTGAGCATGATGTATATTACCCTGTTCATCTTTACTAAAAGCCAATAACGCGGGAACATGCTTTTGCCCATCATGGGTCTTGGTGTATACCGAATTACAAAACCTTAGATCAGCATGCTCATAATGAGCCAATCCGCGATGGATGATTAAATATTTTTCAGCGATTGTGCCTTTAATAGGTTGTGATTGTTGAAATAGCTTTTGGGCTAATTGACGTTTCCCTTCTTTTACTGACATCTCTTTTTTCTCATTCAATTTTTGTGGTGCTTTACGCTCATATTCAGGGATGTAATGGATGTATTGCGCCGCATGCTCCAAAGTTTCTTTAAAGCCGGATAAACCCTTTTCACGTTCAATGAGATGAAATAAGTTACCGGACTCCCCTGTCTCAAAATGGTGCCAAAGACCTGAATCAAGATCAATTTTCAAACTGCCTTTGGCTCCATATCGATATTCAGACTGCGTTGATAATCGATGATTAGGCTCGCCAAAAAGGCTTTTAACTAAAGAATCAGATACGTTCAATAATCCTTTATACAGTTCATCCGCATTAATAGACGGCTTTTGAGCAGACTCATATTTTTTTGCGGGTCGAGAATCGTTTCTCTGCTCCTTAGCTTCGTCCAGAATGTGTTCTTGAGCACGATCCATTAACTGAGTACTGATTCTTTGCTGTTTCTGTTGCTTCAATCGATAATCCTCTTCGGTCAATACAGCAGAGGTTTTATCCGCATCGCGTTGTTTCAGGGGATCTTCAAGTCTTTTAACCAATCCATCAAAATTATCGGTATAAAAAGTTGCTTGATGGCTGGCACGAGTTGCATCAATTTCATGAGATCGATGGGTGGTTACAACAAGACGGTCCTCCAATTCCAAGGCAATCATGAACTTGGATGTAGCACCCTGACTTGAATAAGCCGTATTCGTATAGGAATAATCCCAATGAAGATCTGATTGTTTTTTTAAATTAAGCGTGACCTGATTTTTACTGTTGCTTAAGCCTACTGTTTCACCAAAAACCTGTGTGACCGTATATTCTTCATTGGCAATAATGCCGCGAACGTCATCATTTCGTTTTAACCGAATCCGATCCCCTGAGGCTAAAGGCCGTTCGTGCAATTTATAAAAGGAAGGCATTGTTTTGGGTAAAATAGAAGCACTGATTGTAAACGCAACCTGCGACTCATCAACACAGAACAATTTATTTGCTTCACTATCAATGGCTTTGACGGTGAAATACTCGTCCTTTTTAGCCACTGAATAGTTTTTACCAAACCGAATGACATCGCCTGGTTCAAAAGAATGTGCTTGTATCTGGTCGGCCTGATCCAGGCTGATTGGAAATAAGCGCTTACACAATATATCTTGACTGTGTAGTTGATGTTGCTTGCGCAAACCATCGCGTAGTAACACTTCAATGGGTGTTCTATCCTCATGCGCATGAGCAACTATTAGCGTATTTTTTTGACACTCATGGGTTCGGCTGAGAAAATCATCAGCGATAGCACGATAAATGGATTTATAGTCCTTCTTTCCTTCCTCATCAGTACAATTAATTTCAACCAGTGATGAATGATTCAATCCCTGTATCGATGTTTTTCGCTGCACATACTCTTCAGGATCGATGTTTTTTATGAGTTCAAAAGCCTTGCTAATTTCTCTACGTGATGCAAACTCCGCTGCTTTTTTTAATTCAGGGTTCGGATTTTGACGCACAATCTCCGTCATAAACGCTGTTTTTTGCGATTGGCTTTTGATAGTGAGCTCGTGAGGAATTCCTGAAGCTAGAGATTGCAACTGCGTAATATCCCCTGTAAACACCATTCGAGATTGAGCGTCAATGCACTTTTGCTGTAAGGCATGGTACTTCTCATTATCAATCATGGAACTCTCATCCACAATGACTAAGTGACTGGCACCCAACCCACCGTCATTGCGTAAAAAACTATCCACGGTTTGTGCCTGGATACCATTTGCATTGAGCTCTTCTACGGCTTTATGCGTCGGTGCAAGTCCAAGGACTTGAAATTGATTGTTTTCAGCAATGTCCTTCACATGCCGCATCATTGTGGTCTTACCAACACCTGCAAGCCCTTGAATGGATACAAACCGGTCGGAAGTGCTCACCACCAACGTGATGGCATCTTTTTGCCCTTGTGTTAAGGTTTCAGGTAAAGACAAAAGCCTTTGCGATGACAACTCAATGGGCTGTACCGTATTCTGCTCTTGGTAATTAGCGCGAAGAATCGCCTCTTCAATATGTAACGCCTCTTTGGTCGTCCAATAGGTATCCATATACACCAGCGACTCGGCCATTCGCGATTTAAGTAATGGGGCAATGTCTTCAAAATCGGCCTCTCCTAATGCATGCATCAACGCATGAGTCATTAAATCACTGTGTTTAAAGGCTGCATTGCGTTCTGTGCATTTCGCAAGCGCATACGTGAGCGCTGTAGCCGCAATGCCCTCTTTGTCTTCCGATTTAAGCTCAAGATGATGAATTAACGAGTTGATTTCTCGCGCCAAAGCCTTATTGGCATAGGCTATATCACGGTAGACTAAATCGGGCTTTTTTTGTTGCACATCATAAGCAGTCCATTTCAATTGCACACTCTCTAAAAAGCGCTGTGCTTTTTGTTCATCATCCGTAAATAAAAGCACCTGTTGTGCGTTTTCACCAATTTCTCCGATGAGATTACGATTGAGCTGGTACGGTCTTGCCGCTATAAACACTTGTGTGGTGTCTGGTTTTATCTCATGCGGTTTTTTACAATAATCATAATCAAAATGATGTTCGGACAACGCTTTATTAGTCAAAAATAAGGTGTTGGACTCATGGCGAACATAAATTCCCTCTTCAGTAATTTTTGACACAACAAACGAACTCTTAGGCGCATATTTAACGCGCTGATGAACTAGGGATTGTTCATTAATTAACCGCTCACCAACAGCGACTTCCAGTATTTTTTCTCGTGATACACGAAAGTCTTCTTTGGTGTTATAAGAAAACAGACTTGTCTTGCCTTGGGCATTTTCTAAATGCAGCCCATTGGTATCAACTTCACACACCTTATAGTGCTTCGGTATTCGCCCTTCATTATAAAACGTAATTTTATCACCCACTTTATAAGAGTGAGCGTATCCTTTTTCCGTTTGTGTCAAGGAAACTGTCGTCAAAACAGAGACCTTTTTCATAAATCTTGATAACTGACCCTGTTGCACCAGCCCTTCTCGTATCTGGCACGTTATGGCCTCTTTTTGTTTGTTATTCAAGGCAACCAGCGCACTTTTTTGCTGTTGTTCTGGAGTCAATTGAAGCCAAGCGGTACTCATGGATTCATTAACTTGTTTTCCAATCGAGAGCTTGAGCTCCCCTTTGATAGGCGCTGTTAACGATTTATACGAATGAATGCCCTGCTCTTTTAAAATCTTAATAGGATTTCCTGCACTAAAGCCTAAGGTTCCTGCCGAGTTATTCAATAAAATGAGTTTGCTTCTGTGTGCTTGAGTAATATCGCTTAACGCAGATAAATCATCAAAAGAAAGTTTTTGTGCATCATGGACAATCACCAAATCTTGCTTTTTTCTCAAAAACGGTGACGATTTGATGTGTTTCCCATAATGATATTGAAACCCAGACACCGTATGTACAATATCGTCTTTAAACAAATTTTTAATCCTGGAAATAAATCCTGTATCCAAATGCTTGATATCTGCTCGAAGTTGCTGCGTTTTTAGGCTACCAGGGTGAAGTACATAAGAATTGAGAAAATGCGCTTCTGCAAGATGCACCATGTCTTGAATCAGCTCTTTCTCGCACCGAAAACCGGCTACATCAATGATTTGAATGCGTTCGTTATTTTTAAATACTGAAGATGTGAGCCCGTGATTTGGTACGGACAACGAAAAACTTACTTTTAACTCGTTGGTAGTTTTTGCAATAAACTCCTTCTCGCGGGCAAGAAGAGGCGCCGTTGTATAATATTCCAAGGGTTTCCCCTGGAGTGTCCTTGCCGCCAAAAGCGATTCAATTTCCCGCTCAATGTCCTCATGCCCCACAAGACCTGCTGAAAAAGTCATGGCCTGGCGTACCAAAGCCCCATGCTGGATTTGCGTAGAATATTCGGACAAATGAGCTAGCGCATCATTCACGGCTTTTTGCGCATCAGGGCTTAAAGGTGTAGTGTGAGTGCTTTTAACCGCTCCTCGTCCGTTATTTAATTTGGAATCCTGGATTATCGCCCTCAAATCAATACCAAGCTCTTTAATTTCGTCTACCCACTGCTGATGCAGCGTTTGACTGTTTATTTCAGTTTTGGGGTTGCGCGTTGATAAATTAGATTTTTCAGCAGCCTTCGCACTACTTGTGCCACGTTCCTTCATATCATCAAGAATCTGTACGCGCCTTTTGGACGTAGCAGTAATAGCCTCATCACTAATACCTACAACCTCAAAATTACCGTACCTGTCTTTAATGCGAATATCGTAGCCCAGCTCCTTAACTTTTTTCGCTAAAGAGGACATGTATACCAATCCCAAATAATGTTGATTAGAATAAATTAATTCACGAAAACCATGATCCAGATGTTCTTTATCATTTTTTGCTCGTGACGATAAAGAACGCCATAATCCATCCGAACGTTCGGTCATGTTGAGTATGGGTACATGCGTGTGCAAATCGGGATCTAATTCACGAGAGGTTGTATGGACAAACATGGCTGCTACTAAATTACGGGTTTTTTCAAAGGTGGTTTCGCCATTAAATGTAATGCGTGCTTCTGCTGCCAGCTGCTCAATCCGACCAAAGGTAATGTTCACGGCTTCTTGATGGGCTTGAAGCAAGCGCGCGTCCTGCCCCACCAGGGCTAAAATGGATACAGACTTAGGCGCTGATAAAGTCACATCGGTTCCAGGACGATGCAGACGTTCTCCTTTATCAATAATACCCAGCAATTGCCCACTGGGTAATTGTCCGTCTAGTAACTGCAAAAATTGCGAAGGCTCAATTTGACCGGACAGCTGTAACTTTTGTGCACCATTCCCTATCCATCGTGACAGACTATTAAGCGAATCTCGATCGCTTAAATAATAATTATCTTGATTGGTGTAATAATGCACCGCGTCTTTAGCTGCACTTATTTTATTTAAGGTCAACATAATACCTCCCTGGATGACTTAAAAAATTTCTTTTATAACAATGGACGCCTCACGCAACTCAATAGCATCGGTGTCGTTTTTGTTAGCTGCAGCTTGGTCTTTGGGTTCCGCATAAAGTGATTCAGGAGGTACTAAATCCTTATCCGATACCTCATGCGCCAATGTTTCAAATTGATGGATTTTTTTAACGTCGTCATTTCTTTGAGGGTTATTCTGCACCATTAACGCGCGGTGATTTACTTTTTCCAATGCATCAAAATTGATGGTTCGCTCAATAAGCGGTACGCAAATTTCTTTACGCTCAATGTATTTGTTTTTCAAGCGGGTAATGGGATGGTTTCCTACCAAACGAACATAGCATTCCATGTCATCAAGAGTCATAATATCGCCCTCTTCGACCGTATTTCGCTTGGTGCGTTGCGAACCCACCGTATTACCATCACGAACAGAATCAGGACCATAAGACTGACTTTCTTTCATTTCATTAATCACTTGTGGACCTAAGTCCTCGGAAACCCACTTAGCCACTTTCGATTTTGGACTCCTAAAATAAATGGATGTATTGAGTAGATCCGCAATGGCTCCGGCCTCATGGGTTCCATAGATAAAATCTAATTGCGCAATGGATTGAATGCCAATGGCAACACACCCTCCAAATTTACGAATGTCTGCCAGAGTGTCTGAAATGGTTTCTAAACGATGCAGGCTTGCTAATTCATCCATGACAAGCCATATACGCCCTTTATTATTAGCCACCAAGGATTGCACCCCTTGCATAGCTAGTCCTAACCACAGAGAAATTAAAGGCTTTATCTCTTTATGGTATTTGGAGCGTGAGGTAATAAATAACCACCCTTTATTGTATTTTTTAGAATCGGTTGTATTTTCAATCCATTCTTTAATCGAAAAGTCTTCTTTACCCGACTTCTCAAGTCCCTCAAGAAAGCGAAGCGCCTTGGTATAGGTTGCCAACACGGATTTAATGGAAATGGCCGTTTTTTCAATTTCCTTACTCACCAGATTTTCAGATTCAGTCCCTTTGAGAATGTTCCTGATTTCCTCCAATGAGGTGGTGAGTAATAACTGCAGAAGAAACACCGGATCTTTTTCTACATAATCCCTGATTTTCCACGCCATCGAGGTAAAAATGGTTCTTGCTGAGTCAACCCAAAACGGATCGCTACCTTGAACTGATTTAGGAATTAAATACGTGGCAAAGGAACCAAACTCCAACGGATTGGCGCATTCTCGCCACATTTTCCAATTGGCACATAATTCTGAAATGGGATTGAGTTCAACATCAATGCGCTCATCAAAGAAATAAGGTTTGATGGTACATTCTTTATCATAAATGATTGCCGGCTCGCCCAGCGCCCTAATTTGCTCCAACAGCATCATCATGGCTTGCGTTTTTCCAGCCCCCGTTGTGCCATGAAACAACATCCCTTGTTTTTCAGAATACTTAGGCATAGGTAGGCGATTCAAAAGTTTAATTTCTGAAGCACCACGTTGTGATTCATTGACCGATTTGATGGTTTCTTTAGGCGAAGACGCTAAGCGCGTACCAGAAACAAATTGATCTTTGGTGTATTTTTCACCTAACTTAATAAAGAAACGGGAAAACAACTGCGTAATCAACAAATACACCGCTCCACCAAAAAATAAAGAAACTTGCGCTTTTCTCCAAAGAGCGTCCTGTGCCTGCTGCACGGATGCTTGAATAAGGGGACTTTTTTGATAAAAAAGCGCTGTAATTTTACTCCCATTCAGATTGGTCCATAACACATACTCCCCATAATGGAATTTAACCAAGAACCTTGAAATGTGGTTAAGCACCACCAGCTTCAATTCAGACGATGCATAAAACGCCATAATCAGCGAAAAAAGCACGACAAAACCTAAGACAGCCCAGTGAAAAATACGTTGACTTACCTGAATCATCATTTTTGTTTTATAGTCAAAAATCTGACCGCCACTCATAAATTGCCACATATTTTGCAAGGAGCTTTGTTTCATGATTTTAAATCCATCGGTTTGACCACTCTTCTTGAAGAAGCCAATGCACTGGGCGCACACGTAAGCGCGAGTTTTTGCTTATTCATAACGCCCTTCCTTAAACCCGCGATCATTGTCTACATAATCTTTTTTTTGTTTTGCTTGGCGATTCGCTAAATCCGCTTCAGATGCCTTAATCTCCTGTTGGGTACTGCTCTCTTGGTGTTGATAGGCCTTCGATAAATCCTCTCGATTATCCATACGCAGATCGTGCGCTTGCTGGATGGTGTTGTCTTGCACCTGGCTTAAATGTCTCTCTTGCGATTTATTTAAAACGCCTCCAGCACCATCCTGATGAGCTTGGTTGATGAGTGCTTTTTGATGAGCAGTCATCGAAGCACGTTGCGCTTCAAATTGACTTCTCACTTGATCAGATGATGAGTGGATCATACGGCTTACTTGCGCTGTTACTGCCGATTGCCCTTGGGAAGATCTCATAAACTGATCAGCCAACTGTTGTTGCGTGTCTAAGCTCGAAGCGTCTGTCCCCATCAATGCTTTTTCAGCTTGCACCCCATGATGCTGCACCGCCCAATCGTGAAACGCTTGATCCAATACTCTATCCATCCCGTCGGAGTGCTCTTTCACACGATTAGCCATGTGCTGATAATGTTCTCCCTTACTGTATTCTGCTGAGGCCATATCGGATAAAGCATGTCCTTGAGATAGGTTGGCTGCGATTTGTTCCGATTTCGACAAGTTAAACGAATCATTGGCATCCATGTGGTGCGTCTTAGCTGTAGACTCCATGTGGTTCAATGCGCTAGAGAATGATTGACCTTCACTGGAGTTAAAAAAGGCTTGAACCGAGTTAGAAGCAGACAAACCTGTTTTCAAACTCGTGCTCGCCTCCCCAGAAATACCCGTTACTGCGTGGGCGAACGATCCAAATACCCCTTTGCGTGTATCAATCCTGGCCGAAACCGCCGCATCCCACGACACTTGTCCTGATTTGTCATGATGCTGATTGTATTGGTTAACCGCGTCTTGCATTTGACGAACATCTTGATTCAACGCATTACTGAGCGTTCTATTAATACCCGTTCCTTCCCGTACCTCACTGGCATCGCTTTCATTAAATTGAGAGAGTCCACTCAAGGCTTGTTGATAATGAGAGTCTGCACTGGTTCGATGCGATTGGGCATTCTGGAACGATTGGCTTGCACTGTCTTGCAATGAGGCACTGATTCGGTCGGATGCGTGTAATCGCGTTGCCATCTGACTCATTGCAGACTGTGCATTAATCACGCGCGACCCATCCAATCCTTGCGAAAGCAAGGCACCATTATCCGTTTGAACAGTAGCCCGCCCTTCCATATGCTGATAATTGGTATCCCATTTATTCGCATGCGTGTTGTTGTAGTTCATGTTCCAACCACTGTAAGACGCCATGGAGATATTTCCTTGCGTGGCCGATTGAGCCTCTCCTGTAGATAACGATTGCGCCATTCCTCCTAGATGTTGAGACGCAGCACTTAATAAATTAGGTAAGCCTTTGGCAATAAAAAGGGAAATCACTGGAACACTAATAGCCAAGCCCCCTGCCGTATACGCAAAGCTACTTTGAATACTGGCGATGGAATCAATGGTTGAAAAAGTAACCCCACCATTTTTAGAACCAAATAAAGTCAGTGTGGTAGAGGAAGCTAAGGACACAAAAAAATGAATAATGATAAACATCGGAGGCCAAGACCATAAAAACACTTGGGTTTGCATGTAGATCATGTATACCCCATGCATGGCGGGAACCAGCGCTAACAACATCACTAAAGGAAAAATACACAGAGTCAACATCCAAAAGACGGTCATATAATAAGGAAGCCGATACCCTGCAAGCCAAAAACTGTTCGCTTCAGCCACATGCATTTTTTGCAAACTGGAACTGTTGGTGTAATTCATCAGCTCCGCATCCGCACCAGCAAAAGCAAAGGCATCAAGGGCTGATTCTCGGGTGGCATTGATTAAAATATTTTGTGTGAGTACTTGGGCTGCATCTTTGGACACGTTCATAAAATAGGAATGAGCTGCCGCCAAACCATCACTAAACTTCTCCTTGTCGCCCTTGGTCATAATATTGGATAAATGAACGAGTTGTTTTTCTATTCCCTCATTAAGTTCTGGTTTTAAACGTGCTGCAGCCTCAATACAGCTCAAATTAGACCCATCATGAAATAAGACACGATAAATGGGAGATGGATGCTCAAAATATAGCCGAATTAAATCAGAACTGTTCTTCATCTCATTGGGTGCAATTTGCTGACTCCCCAAAAGTTTGGCTGAAAAAATGCATTGCCTAATGTAGGTGGATAAATCACGAGAGAGCTCAGGCGACAAAGACAAATTAGAACTGGTGGACGCTAAGAAGGTACGTGAACCAAACAACATGCCAGTTCGGGTGTAATCTAAATCCTGCGGCATATGAAACACGTCACTAAATACTTGAGTAATCCCATACCCAATGCCACTAATAAGTGCCGCAGGAAGACCAACGCCTAAAGGAACATGATCTACGGTTAGTGCAGGTCCCGCTGAATCCGCTGTTTGCATGTCAATGATAGCTACCGGCGTTTTGATTCCTAAAATACAGAACAAAAAGACAAACGTGCACAAAACATAACGACTAATGGCTTGAATCCTTTTACCACTCACGTATTGAAACCCGACAATGCCTACCGCAAGAATACTCACTATGTCCTGAGCCGATTTGTAGGTTGACGTGCCAAGCAGCGTGACCATGGCATCCAGTACTGTTTTTAGATACTCTCCATTTTGAGGCGTATAAATGGTTAAAAGACTCATTGCGCGTCTCCATAATAGGCTGTTCTTAAAGTGGGTGTTAATGCACTTAATGCTTGTTTGACGTTGTTGCGAATTAATTCATTCGTCTGTAACGCTGCATTAAACCGCTCACGGCTCTCCGTACTAAAACGTGCTACAAACTGTTGTGCTAGTTGCAGGTTTTTGTATAACCGCTCTTCATTGTGAGCACCCAGTTCTTTTCCTGAGAGAGAGGCACGAATAATATCGAGGGAATTGGAAAGGTATTGTGCTAAAAGGTCCGTTGCCACACTTTGAGCCAACTCATAACTGCCTTGAATACCCGTGTTTTGTTGCGCATTGGCAGAAATAAGATTAAAAACGGCAGGTTGTGTTAATTCAATCAGTCCCTTTTGCTTATCGGATAACTCTTTGCCCATTTTAATGTTGTCATAAATTCCCTGCAGTAATTCCTGGACTTGAGCCACCAAAGCTTTTTTGGCACTGATTTCTTGTGTGCTTGTGGCATCAATGGATAAGCAATGCGACTGTGGCCCTGTATCAGTACAGTGGTAACTAGGTAACTTTCCTCCATACAACAAGGCCTTAATAAAATCTTGATTGGTTGCAAGTGAGGGGTAAGTCATTAACGCCCCTTTCGCGTTAAAGACAATGGTTCCTGAAATGGACATGTACACTTCGGCTAATTTAGGATCTTGTGCAATAAACTGATTAATTTGTAAGGAGTCCCAAACAATATTGGTGTTAATTAACACACGGTCTTTGTATTCAGGATTATTTTTAGCCTCAGCTAATATGGAATCGGCTTCACCACCTGTGGAACATTTCTGACGTGCCATGGCCCAATCCGTAAAGGTTCCTTTGTGGCGACCTAAATCTTCGCAAAGACGCTGTTGTGCCGCCCTATTTCGCGGCCACACCGCAGCACTTAAATTTTCACCCATTTCACAGGAATTAAAATTGGTGCCATTAATTTCATTCGCCAGTTTTTGCATAAACTGCATCGCATGTGCAATTTCAGGCAATTCTGTTTCTAAGGCCAGGTTTAATGCGTAGCCTGCTCCTCCTGATAAAATATTTTGCATGAACTTCACAATCTGATCCGACTTGATGAAGGAAAAACCGCCTGCGAAGAGATCGATACCGCCACAACCAGAACGCATCCCAGGCACATCCACATGCGCAAGGCGGATGGTACGTACTTGATTACGGGCATATACAGAACCAAGAGCCGCGAAACCCGCCGCTTGTGTTTGATAGGCATGCGATCCCGTCACATTGGCATCAAACCCCAAATTATTAAAAAAATGGGATAAATCAGATTCTGCATTCGCAAAGAGCTGACTGGTCCCTAACAACAAAAAAGCGGCAACGGTTTTTTTAAACATAGTCATCTCGCGAAGTTGTGAATCTACTCATCATGAAATTTTTCCTCCAAATGCGTCATCAGTTCATCCACGCGGTTTGCAAGTTGTGCAGGCTCTGCCTCACCAAACAACACGGCATACGCTTGATTGGTAGGACGATTCACGAGATACAGGGCTGGCACTACGGGCTTGTATTCACCAGACACATATAGGGTTTGAAACAGTTCGGGTGTTAAATTGGCTGAATCAAATCCATCCAAAGACTCTCCATCCAAACTGTAAGCCTCTACAGGGATATGAAAACTGGATGCAAAATCACGAAGTATGGGCGCAAATTGATGACAATGAGGGCATGTGGAGCGGTATATAAAAATAAAGTAATGTTGTTCCGAAAGCGCATTGATTCTTTTGTTCTTGGTACGCGCCATTTCCTGTTGCTCTTGTTTTTTATTTAAGAGCTGGGTTAATTCATTCAGTGCTACATTCGCAAACGCCTCTGTGCTGAGAAGGAATAGCACGATTAAAAAGAACCTTTTTTTCATTCATTCACTCCTTCATAACTAAACCGTTTAAACTGCGTCATCACATCAAAAATGCGCTCTCTCAACTCTTCTAAAGATAAAAACCCATAAGACACTGGCGACATCTTGTTACTCTTTAAATCCACAAAATAAAGAGCGGGCATGTACTTCGCCTCAAGTGCTACTTGTTTTTGAACCATTTCCAGAGGAATTGATTTAGGATTAGGAAGTCCATCAATGAGTTGGCCATCCGTACTGACTGAAATCATGGAAAAACCATATTCTTTAATAAAGGGAAGCAAATGCATGACCATTTTTTGTGAAATGGAGCTCGTGCCACGATAAAATAAGATAAAGCCGAAACGCGCACTGCTTTCATGAATGACTTTGTTGATTAATACTTTTTGTGCATCATTGCGTACTGCAATCGCTGAGTTATCGGTTGGAAAATTAAGCGTGCTATCCAATTCAGGATGGACTAATAAGACTTGTTGCCAATAGCGTACAAATTGCTGGTTATTTTTTGAATAATCCATCTGCGCCTTCATGTATTCATGTGTTGAATCAAATGAAGGAGAGAGCAACGCCTCGGCCAACTTATTCAGTGTGGCCTGACGTTTATCCATTAAGCGCTCATAAGGGGATTTCGCAACGGTTGCAGGTCGTGGCTGCACTATTTTTTTAATCGGTTTGGGCGCCTCTTCAACGCTATACCAATGAAATCCTTTTGCATGCTCCTGCACAATGTCTGCATGAAGCGATGCCACGAACAGTCCCCATACTATCAGCATCAACAGGCGGCTCATAATTCACCTGCCTTTTTTTGCATTCGCAGAGCTACTTCATCAATGGATTTTTTAGGATCTTGAGATTTGATCTTTAGATCGCCTGCAATCCCTGCCGCTTTATTGGGTGTCCCATGACCAAAAGGATAGATGGGCTCAACAAAATCAACCCGACCCAAATCCATCTTCTGCAGTTCCGCAACACTCATTCCTGAACAGGTTGGATGCTCTGCATCACCCAAACCATGACCATTAATTTGTATAAGGCGAGCCTCCTGGATAATTCGCGCCATTTTGCTTGGAAAGACGCAGTAAGAGCGTTTGTGTTCTAAACAAACCCCAGCCACTTTTTCACTACAAAACTCACCTAGATAATGCGCAACATAATTTAACTTAGCTTTTCCTAGCGCTTTGTCTTCCTCACGACAATGAACTAAGTCAATGTCTTTTCCCCATCCTTTATCATGACAGCAATCAATAATATCTAAGGGCCATATTTTGCATTGCACTGCCTGTCCGCCAAAAAGAGATGCATTGGACTGTTGACTTAATTCATGCCCCGCTTCCCCCACAACCGCTAAAGAAGAAACGCTTTGCCCAAAATCACTGTTTTGGGTTTGGGAATGCTCTGTACAGTCACCATCGGCACAAAATAAGTCTTTAATGCATTCGATAGGTGCTTCACACACATTTTCCTGACAGCTGTACGTTTGCTTATACAGGGCACAAGCCTGCTTATCAAAACGAGCACACTCAGAGCCTGTTTGAAAACACCCTTTGTTTTTCTGTACGATGCATTCATCAGCGGCGCTACTGGAACAGGAGTACGTCAGTTCGTTTGCCCAACAAGCGCGTGATACAGGAAGGCCATCAATTACTTTAGGTGATTGAGTATCCGTGCATTGTTCTTTTTTTACTCGACACAGCGAGCCCTTATTTTCAAAGCTCGTGCAATTACTGTCCCAATACTCTTGGCTAATATAGGGTTTGGAGTGTGCTGTGACCGTCAAAGCAACTTGAATGGGATAGATTCGGCCCCATCCTTTATTAATATAAAAGGTCAACAACCCATTATTAGCGCACGTTGGGGTGCCAATCACCTGAACCCAATAAGCATTCGCACCATTATTTCGTATCGAATGAATAGTGGCACTCATTCCATCACAAGGATGCTTCATCCGAATGGGATAAGGAACCGAGCCCGCCACGGCATTAGTGATTGCTCCAGTCACCAAATTCACACTAATCACTCCGGTCCATTTTTTAGCGACCGAAAACGAAAAATCAGCGCGTTGCACCACTTTTTCAGAATCCACCAGCACCTTAAGGTGCTTGGTGCACGTTTGATCGGGTAATAAACGAGAGCTAAAGCATTGTTCTTCATGCGTCTTCATCGTGCAGACAGGCTTTTGATTTGAGCATTGAACGCGATCATTGGAAAGACCGTGCGTAATCGCATAACTTTCATCCTGAATCAATTGGGATTGAGCCAATACGGAATTGGCAAGATTGAGTTCAAATTGGTTTGTTCCAAAATGATCAATGACTGTTTGGGCACCAGGATCATTTTTAATCGCCGCTTGAGCTTGACTGGATAAATCCGTTTGTTCCTTTTGAACCCCTTGATAATACCCTTCTTGTTCAGGGTGCTCTGTGTACTGTTCAAAAAGAGCATGGGGATCAAACCCGTGCATGGCATCTTTAGGTTGGGCGTTTAACGATTTGGCGTAATTATTAAAGGTTTTAAAATCCGTTCCTGTTTGATTCGCAAAACATCCCATAGAGAGTAATGTCATAAACACAACCCACTTAGACATGAGCGTTCTCCAAAAGCGCCTGCGCCACCTCGTTTGCACTGTCACCTTTCTGTGCAATGAGTTGTAAACTGTTTTTTATAGATGCATTGCCATACACCACATCATAAGTCTGTTCGGGACAAAGTAATTGCTGTCCACAGGAGCTCGGCCTTTTGCTCACAACAAGTGCAGGCACCGCAGTGATATGAAACTGTTCAAACCATAGAGGATCAATCGATACCCCATTAAACGCCCATTTGGACTCCTTGGCCTTAGCATGAAGCTTGGAAAACGCTGTTATGGTTTTTTTAAAATCCCCCTCAATCAGACCATTAATCACAACTGGAATTTTATAAGAAGCCGCCTCATTGCTCAGTGAAAACAACAAGGGCTCTGGCATGGAAAAAGAAACAAATAATACGGCTCCATCAACCGTTTGGCCTTTTTGAGCAACGGGCACTTCTTGACGTGAACGTTCAATAATCTGATCAATCAAGGTCTTATTTTGGGCACTTGATTGATTGGATGTCGCATTCCAATGAGCCAACGTGACCTGGCTTACTGAATCCTGCGCAGCCTTCCCCATTGTCGATGCCGCATTAATAAAATCATTCACATTGGCATGGCTTGCCGTGACTAAAAACAGGCTACTTAAAAAAATTCCAAATGCATTCATGATTCATCCCCATCATTTAAAGAAAACAACAGTTTCTTTTCTTCCAAATCAAAAACCCAAAATTGTCTCCATCACCTGGATAGGTGTGCCCTGCTTCCCACCCAATCACCGATTGCCCAAACGGATGGCATTGACGCGCTTCAGGCAAAGTATTCACCAACTGATAACGATAACGGTCTTTGGGCATAATGCTCGATGCATAGGTATGACATACAGCAGGCCAATCTTGGCCTATTGAATCGCGAATCGCAGGTGTCGGTGGTCGATGCAATTTAAAGTCAACGCGTTCTGCAAGTAAGGCTGCGGTACTTATAGGACTTGCTTGATGCGCAACAAACCCCGTTAATGGATACGTAGAGCCTTGGGCACCTTGACACCAAAAAAGACTGTTCACGGCAGTGCCTGCAAGTGCTTTGGTCGCATCAAAGGCACAAGAAGCTCTTGCAGGCGGGGAGGTAAATAAAACGGCTTCAGGATTTAGAACAAAGGCCAGTTCTGAATCATTCCAAGTGGGGTCTAACTCCGACGGATATAAGATGTCAAAATCTTCAGTTTCCATACACCCTAAGGACGTTAACACTTGCAACCAATAGACCAGAGGGTATTTGTACCAATGAACGTAATAAAACGCACCGCGTCCATCCGTCTCCGGCATTTGTGAGCCCCCGAACCCTTTTTTAGTGACATTCAGTTGCACTCCTAAATTGACCATGCACCATGGTTTAGGAGTTACATCAACCAAGGCCGCTGGTTCCCAATAACCAATAGTGACGCCTAAGCGTTCTCCAATGGGTGTAGGGCATAAACACAAAGGATTACCTGGATTTTTTGTATCAGGATAACTGCTTTTAACCACCTCACTACTGCCAATGGTGAGTGGAAACAAACAATTCCAGCAGACATCGGTAATTGGATTGACGAAGTGCCCTTTACACTGCGAGGCATAGATGCCGCTAAGCGGGCTCAGTAAAAAAAGCAGTGCTATTAGGGAAATGAATCGACGCATCATAGTAATCCACCAATAATTTGCAGACGATTGCGTCTTCTCATTGCAAAGCTTAAGAAAAAAACAACACCCAAAATAATTAATGAATGATTCAATGCTCTTAGCGATTCGGCATGCTGGATTAAGAGTGCTGGGAGCAAAATCCAGGTCATATGGACTAAAATTTCTATATAAAAAGTAACCTTATTCCAATCAAAGATTCGGTATTGATGGTTTGCTGTTCCCTCACAAAATGAAAGGCAGGAAGACAGGGATAAATAAATTCCAATCACAACACCCGCTACAGCTAAGTAAGCAGGCCATGAGTTTACGTTTAATTCATGAAGTAACTCATGAGGATGTTGAGAAAAAATGAAGGTGAGAATTAATCCAATAAACAGATGATAAATCCCATACACGCTAAGCGAACCAATGCCTTTGGTTATTTTAATCACTGTTTTTTTATTCATAGTACCTACTCCTATTTGTGTAGCTCGTGTTGCCCAATTTCTTGAATACGCCAAACCAATCCCTTCTGGCTGACTATTGAAGGCACATGCTTTAAGTGAAAATAACGACTCAAGCGCCCTTCCAAATCAAAATAAATCGAACCCAAAGCTTCAGAGGCTTCCTTAACATCCCCTCCGGTTAAAATAAATTTCACCTGATCAAAATGCTTATAATGCGCTTTGGCCCAGGCAAGTTGCTTCGGATCATCAGCATCGAAGAAAAACAGCGTTTTAGAAAAGGACACGCGTTCAAAAGGATTAAGGTGTGCCCCTTTCTTCGCAATCATCGCCCCATCATGGGTATAAAGCGTATGATTCACGACGATACTTGGATCTAATTCATGCGTTTTAGGAGTGTTCGTCGTAGGTAAATGAAGAGGTTTTGGTCTTCTCACGTGCTCCTCTACTCGCGCCACCATGTGTTGCTGATGCTGTTTCAGGGCGCCTGTTTGCTCTAAGCGATGCAGCTTCGCCATGATGACCTGGCGGATGTCCTGCTCAATAACAGGAAAAAGCTGGCCGTAATTGCCTAAGTTTTTGGCATATGCCGGAGCTCCGTTCATTAAGAGTGCTGCAATCAAACCCGCTACTTTCTTCATAATGCACCCAACTGTTCCAAGGTTGCTGCAATCACCTCATCCGTCACATCGAAGGGTCCACTGGAGATCACTGTTGCGGTGATTAAGGTCACATGATGAGAAGCCCCATACTGAGACAAGGTCTGAGGCAACAACGACGAATACTGCTTTAACACCCTCTTTTGTTCTTGTTCTGATAAGTTACTTTGGCTCAATAAAACTGCCGGCTGATTCAGTAAGCGCTGCATATCCACTACAGCAATCGGTGTGGTCTTGTGCATGCTCCATAACACCATGCCAGACAAAACCAAACCCGCTAGAATTAAGAGTTGGGCTTTATAATTACGCAGCATCGGCAAGACCTCCCTCTACCAACACACTTTTGGATAAACCATAATGTTTGTTGGCTACCAACATGGCTGCATGAATATACGAGCGCCCTTGTGCGATATAATCCATTACTGCCTGATAATCGCGACCATCGGAAGACAATAGGACCCGTGTAAACGGATCAACAAAAAGTCGATTAAACGAAGAAATACCGTCTGCACGAATCAGAACTTGTGAAAATCCAGCCTCCTTCGCTTTAGGAAATGAAGAAAGTAATTTAAATTCAAAATCAGAAAACGTGTTATGTTCTTGTTGGTGTTTGGCCAGCGAATCTGCATCTTGAAGAAAAATGAGTTTGATTGCAGAATTTTCCCAAGCAGCACGTGCTTCAGGAAAGGCGTAATAATCATCGATACCTTGCGTAATCGTCACAAAAGAAGCATTATGCCGCCGTCCTGTACGAAAACCTCGGTTAATGAAATTAACTGCAATTTGATCACCAGAGAATAAGGACCAGGCTTCATCAATGATGCACATTTTTTGACGGCTGCGATCAGAATTAAACATACGGCCTTGAAACTGAGACAAAATAGACAGTAATACAGGCGCACGAATGTGTTCATCGTCCTCAATTTCTTTTAAATCCACGACAATAATGCGTGCATCAGGCGCTAATTTAGATGGCGCATTAAAGACCGTCCCATGCTCTGAATGAGTACAATAAGGATCAAGATTTTTCGCCAGAATTTTTCCTGTAGGGTATTTTTCTCGGTCGTTCTGATGCAATTCCAGAAGCTTAGACTGCACATGATCAATTAAAGTGGTTTGTTGATGCTCAAAAAACGCCTGCAGTATTGCCTCTCGTAACGTTCCTCGGGAATCATCACTGGCCCCATCCTTAGAGCACGCTAATAATTGAAATAAAGAAAGAATATGCTGTATTTCTTTGCCAATGTTGGTGACATGGGTAAAGGGGTTCATTGCCAAATTGGAGTATTCCAGATAAACACCACCTAAGGCATGGCATAACTTCTTATAACTTCCCCCTACATCGACAATAAAGAGATCCCCTCCGTTAAACAGCACGTTGAGCATTAGCATTTGAATGAAAAAACTTTTACCTCCACCGGACGTGCCGGTCACAGAAATGTTGTAATTCGTGCCCAACTTACCCGAGAACGGATCGATACAGGAAAATTGGTTGCGTAGTGTCGGCAATAAAATGCCCCGCCCAGTCCCCGCCCAATCCGAAAGAATGGGCATGTATTGAGTCGCATTCCATGAGGAAATAGGCCACATCATCGTGGGTAGCTGAAATCCCTTTTGGAGATGATTCGTAAATAAAAAAGGGAGGGTTGCCAAAAAATAGGGGGATTGCATCCTACGGCTTAAAGCAAGCTTAATACCATTGTAGGCAAAGCATGTACGCGCCGCTTCTATATCGCGGGCATATTCGGAGCGTCTGGAAAATAGCACGACGTTATACAGCATCTTACAAGAGCGGGTCTTTCCGGAAGCCAAATCATCACGAAAATGACGCCATTCACGCGCTTTTTTTTCGGTACCTGCAACATGCAGCGCATAATCGCCCTTCGCTTTTTTATCCAAATCACTGGTCTTGCGATTCGCACGCCCCTGCGCTTTGTTTTGCTCGTCAACCAGGTAGGTAACAGAAATAATGTGATTACAGGGAATGCTTTGCTCTGGGTGAAAAATATTGGCGCTGTTATTAATATTGTCCCAAAGATGGTATTCACCTGGCAAGCCATCAATGGTCATCACGGAAGCCACGGTTTCAAAAGCCACTCCTTGATTATTAACCCCACTAAAAAGCAGGCCTTCTTTGGCTACCTCTATATCAAAATCACGGCCAACCACCTGATGTTTAATTAATTGTGTCGGATCATAAGAAGAGGATTTTGGGTAAATATTATCGGGTTCATGAGCCAGATAAAAATGAAGTAAGCGTAATAACTCTTCAGCATTACAGGTTCTAAAACCAATTTTGGCTGATATGAGCGAGGCTTCAAAAGCAATACGAAATTGAGCAAAGTGGGCTTTAACGTCTTCCTCGTTTTTTCCATTGATTTTATCAACTACGACATAACATTCGGTTTGTGTAATCCTAGGATTGACATTGGTATTGGTTTTAAATCCATGAACTGCGGCCTCACCATAAAACGAACGAAGGCTTTTACCCATCACACTTAACTGCTCAAAATCGTGAGTCATGAACTGATTTGAAAAAGCATCCAGCTCAGGTCCCACTTGATTGTGTTTGACTAAGATGAGCTGTAAGCTAAATTCATCAGAAACCTTCGTTCTTAAAATCGAATCCAACTGCTCTGCAATTTTTTCATTCGCGCCGGTTAACGGTGTGATGCGATACAATAAGCCTGAGTTCCAGCGATTAATAAATAAGTGCGATTCCTCATCATAATAATGATAAGGAAGTTCCTTACAAAAAAGAGGGTATTGGTGATCGCCAACATTTAAGGCATTTTGGGAAGACGACTCCTCCTCCCCTTCAACCAAATAGTCATCGATTGAATCCCTAAAACCCTGGACGTATTTTTTTAGTGTTGCGAACATAGGTAATCCTAAAAAAGTTCCGTTTCATTTATTTTGAGTAGGTGCTGCAGCCTACACATTGCTCTTGTTGCACGTATTGCCCATCCGGTGTAAATCGCCGTGCATCCACCATACGATTCACCTGCTCCATGCTTTGGCACCCACCACGCTCGACAAAAGGACAGCGAACATCTTGATGATCAAAAATGGATCGTGAACACCCCGTAAGCGTCACTGCCGAACAACAACAGAGCAAAACAAGCCATGCTTTAACCATGTACGTCTCCTGTAGGATTAACGGTTGAAAAGAGGGGTTGATTGGGCATCCCATTCTGATTTAAAAATTGCTGTGCCGTTTGCGTATCGGATTGAAACGGGGATTGCGGCGTTGAAGGCTCTCCACTCCTACTCTCCCCTGCTTCACCACCTGCTCGGCTAATGGTTGTTGTAATCGCAGCTTCATTTTGAGCCGATTGATTATCAATGGATTTACCCGATTCAAAGGATTGGTGCGCCCTATCAATCCAAAAACCTTTAGTAAACATGATGGACACACGTCTTCCTGCACGCGCCACCACCAGAGGGTGATAAATATCGGCGATTTTCATAATGTAATCGGAGATTTTATTGGCCGGATTACTTACCGCTCCTCCTGCTGCTGATTGCATGAGGGTGGAGGCCTGACCATAAGTCGTAATGGTGCCCGCACCTGGATTAATGGTCTGAGCCGTATTGAGGTTTTTAAGCCCATCCCCAAAGCCTGCTAAAATCCCTGCAGCCGCACTGTATTCTAAAAGAGGTTTGGTTTTTAAAATGGACGTACCGCGTAAGTCTTGCATCGCATCCAAGTCATACACTGCCCCATACACCTTTTGCTCAAAACTTAAATTAGGTTTCGCACACGAGAGGGTTTCAAGGTGCATCACTACCGCATCATCAGACAAATCACCATACGTAGAGACAATAGCCAGACAGCCATTAAGGCGTGAATGACGGTTGTTGGGCATAATTCCATTAGAATCCAAGCGAATCAGTGCCGTTCCCATATTTTTAGCACCATTAATCCCAGCATCCCCTTTTGCCCCGCTGAGTAAAAATCCTTCAGCATGGGTTCCTGCCCATACGTAATTATCTGGTGTACGCTCTTCTTTTTGCTGACGGCGGTAATTAAAATGAACCGTTTCAAGGCCTGCTTTGCCATAATAAGCTTTTTCATCCAAAATCCGTTGTTTATGACGGGCCTCTATTTCTTCACGCGTAGGCGGTCTTGCGACCACCGCCGCTAAACTGGTTTGTGAATTTTTAAGAAGCGCCACCTGTAGTTTTCCGTTGATTTCTTTATTTTCAAGCGCAAGCTGCTCTAATTGTTTTTGCATGGCGCTTAATAAAGCTTGGTTTTCGGAAACCAGATCGTCTGATTTATTAGGTGTGCTCTTTTTATTTTTTTCTACCAAGGCTTTGAGTGCATCAATTTGGCGTTGTTGTTTTTCAAGTACGGCCTCATCACTTAATTTACTAAAGGCGCTGTCTAATACCCCATCAAACACAGGCTTTTTATTTGCAGGAAGCCTAGATTGTGGCTTTGACGAATAAAAATAGAATCCATAACACAGTCCACCAAGCAGTAGAAAAACCAAGCCATTACGAAGCTGCTCCATTTTGGCACTTTGATTAAGATTGGCTTTTTTACTTTTATTCATTAACTTTTTAAACGGTTTCATCATGACACGCTTCCTTATTACCCGATGTTGGATTGTTCACGGTAAATGCCATAAAAATAGGCGGTTTGACTGGGTTGCAACATTTTTTCGGACAACTCCATCGTTATCAGTTTGGAGTGTTCGAATAATGTTGGCGTTAATTCCATGGGTTTACTGGATTGATTTTCGATGCGATATACATAGCCCGAAGACTCTTTGCCTCGGTATTGTTTCACCAGGGTTACTTTTAACTGTTTATTTAGACGGAAAGTTGCGGGTTTAATCCCCACTTCTTGAAAACCAGAAGGTGTGGTTCCCTCCATAAGCGCTGTCATTAAATCACTTTGTTGGTATTGGCTCTGCTCTTGCACCTTAGCATAATCAAACCCTTTTAATTTTTTAGATACCAATTTAATGGTCTTACCTAAATCCTCAGTGGGAGATACAGTGGCTGAGAAATGATGATTCAGATTTGTTGTGAAATAGACGGTTAACGGAATATGCGCTAAGGGCTTTAAAACCACAGCACCATCTAAATCATTCTCAGATTCTTTGCTTTGCTCTACAATAAAGGAGTGCTCAGGGAAGCTGACTTTAACTATTCGTTCACCTTCTACATCAATGCGATTAAAGTTAAGCGAAGACAAAGACAGCGTAAATCGCTCTCCTTCTTCAAATTTAAGCGTGGCTGCCGTATTGCCTGCATGCAGTGAGGTAGCAAACACGCTACTTAACACGAGGATTTGAAGTGCGTTCATTGACGGATCTCCTTAATAGTCTTAGGCCACATCATCCCGTTAAAGTGCGCAAACTGGACTAAATACACTTTCTTTTGTGGTTTCACTTCAAGACCATGACTGGTTCGATTTAACGTTCCATCTACCTTGGCTTGCAGAGTGGATTCATCAATGTGAATGTTCTTTTCATAAAACACGGAACTAATATTTTTTTCTTTCACCACTAAAGACTCTGAGTCCAGAATGGTTTTGAATGCCTCTTGATGAGACGCAGGAATTAAATGGACTAATGAAGCAAATCGAGCTGCTACCGTGTCTGGATTGTAGGTTAATCGTAATTGAAGGACCTTTTTAGTCATGTCTTTAATATAAGAAGGTGAAAAGGAGGAGTTACTCAAGAAGTAACCATCCTCAGTACAGATGGGCAACCAATGAGTTTCTTTGTTATTAACAACATGAACACAAAGCCCACCCAAAATGAACACCGCAATGGTGGATGTGACTGCCCAAGCCAATGTCAGATGAAGCAATACTTTATTTTTTGAAAGCACATTGTCACGAAATACACGATTCATAAACTCACCCCACGTAGATTCGATGCGCGGAATTAGGGAATGACCTAAAAATAAGCGTCGTCATGGCATGCGGTAAGGACCAATAAATAATGCCTAATAAAACCCGTAAAGGCAGCCCACCAAACTGAACATGCATGATTAAACTTAAAACGGCCCCAATCACAAAAAGCTGCGGTGCATAACCAATTAGTAATCCAATACCCGTGAGCAAATACACGGGTAATCCAGTGGTCAAAGGAATCCCTGCTATGCGTGGTTCCTCTGACAACATAAATGTGGAATAGTTATGCGACATAACTTAAACCCCAATGCGTGAAGATCATGAGTAAAGGCAATCCCACAAACACCCAAGGACTTTTGGTTTTCATCCAGGTAACGCCCGCCACCAGCGTTTCTCCTGCATACAAATACCCAGGCAAATCCGAATTCTTACCGAAGGTTGCACTGACGTCGCTTTTGACCCCACTCAAATAATTTTGACCTTCTGCATGACCTATATTGGTAAGGCATAAAACAATAAGCCAACTTAATACCAGCAAGGGCAGAGACCACCTCATAAATTCATAGAGCTTGATACTGCTCTTTCTGATTACTGCACTTACATTCATAATGCTCTCCTTTAGTTTGATGAACGCTGATTGAGTGAATCTAATTCGTGAATTAAATGATTGATTTTTTGTGTAAAAGGTCGTGTCATTGATGAGAAATAAGGACAATCGTTATAATTAGATGCAACGCGTGCTAATGTTCTATTCGCAAAATCGAGATTATCCCGTGCAAGTTCCATGCGTTCGCCTCGAATTAAGGAGGCAGACTGCTCCACCATGCTTCCTGAATAACCTACATCGATTGTGCAATACTCTTTGAGGTTGGCTTTTGCCAATTGGCTCAAACTAGCTCCCAAAAATTGGCACTCTGAAGCCAACTCCTCTTTATCCAGAGAGGCCGAAAACACGGCTCCCGATAAAAGCAAGGTGCTTAGGAATACTGATGATTTTTTAAGCTTCATTTGTTTCATTTTTAATAAATCTCCTTTTTTTGGGTAAAGAAATCCCCTGAGACTAAATTAATGCTCATTTTTTATTCTTTCCTACTTAATGAATAATATTTTTTTGTAGCTTTAAAAGGATTGCTTATCCATCCATAGCAACTCCTTTATTGGGCGTATTCTTGCGTAATAATTGATTGTTTTTTTGCATTTCCATTAGAAGGCGTGACAGAATTTGGTTTGTAGAATTAATCTCATTGAATAGCATTACAAACTCCGCTGTTTTTGCTATATCAGGAAGCTCTGTGTTCATTGAAAGCAAAAGAGCATAAAGACCGCCACCTTTAAGAATCTTGTTAAAAGTGTCGACTCCTCTCTGAGCAGTCATTTTATTATAAGTTAAGGAGAAGAGATGAGTCTTCCGATTGTTTTCCAGCGTTGATTCAGTCTCAGCAAAAGCAGCCCCATTCATGACTATTAGCACTGTGGATAGCATGAGTGTTTTTATTATATTCATTAGTGATCCCTTTTATATCCTGGTTATAAACCAAACCAACAACTTTAATTCGATGCTTTTTCGATTCTGTGTATAAGTATTAGCATGCTGTGTTCCTTTTATTAGTTAATGAATTGAATGCTCTTTTTTTTGTGAATCAATCTCGAATCGAAGCGCTTCACATGCCAATCGTGCCTCCATCGCAATGTGCCATAAATCGCATTCATGAATTTCCTGGTAGGCCAGAGCCAAAGACTCAGAGCAGGCGTTTAAAAGACAGTACAGCTCTTCCTTTGTAAACAGTTTTAAACATGGAATTTGTTTCATCATGCAACCCCCAATAACTGGCGTATTTTTGCAAGATGTGTTGTTGCAATGTCTTTTGATTGGGGCTTTGCGAGCAACACCTGCTCTTTAATTTCCGGGATCTGGTGACCTTGTCTCATTAAATGACATACCTGTTCATATGCCTCCTTAAATACCGAAAAAGAATGACCTTCATTATCAATTTCCAAAAATTTAACCCCTAATCGTTTAGCAGTAAATTTAACAATTGCGTGACTCCAGTTTGGGTTCGCTGAATAGGCGCTGTTTAAAACCTCTCTATGCGCCTGAGCAGCAGAAGGCAGGCGCAAATCACTGTAGAAACCAAGGCACAAAGCACGAAACTGAAGGCAGTTGGGTGGAAATTCACAAAACTTATCACTTTTACTCATGGTCATTAATCGCTCCACACCACTGTCTAATGCTTTTGGAGTTAAATCTTTAAGTGCAGCGAACCAAACACCCGTATCCTTTTCCCCATGCTTACTAATAAAAAGCTGTCCGTAGATTGCAGTCAGTCTCATCCAGAGCCTGGACAAGTGTTCCTTCGATAAATGCACCGGAGTTGAGTTCATCGCCGGAGTTGCCCCAGAGTGATTCGATTGAAATGCCATGCTGCTCGCTGACTCTCTGGAGTGGTGTTTGGTGAAGAGTGCTTTGATTGGTACCACGCTCATTGTAATGACTCCTTAATTGTCCTTGTGCCTTTTGTTGTTTGTTTTGAGTATATTGGGCATCCCTTTCCAGCCAGTTAATGAATACTGGATTAAAATCCGCCCATTGAGTGTTTTGCTTCTTGTTGTGTTTGATGAAAGCCTGAATTTCGTGAAAATCGGTGACTTTAGTTAGCCCCATGGAAAATGCTATTTCGATGGTTTTTGCGTTTGGGTAAAAGTTGTCATCAATTTGTTTTTTTCTGCGACAAAAATCATTATTCGCAATGTCAGTTTGTTTGTTTGAGTTAGTTATATTAAATATATTAATATTCTTTGCAGAGTTCTTTAGTGTGTTAGCTTCTCTGTTAACTTCTACGTTAGATTTTGCCTCTAAATCTCCTTCTCTATCAGAATCTATAAGGGATTTAGGTGAATTAAGATCTGTGTTAAATTCTTTCCTTCTAATCAATTGATCATAGATCTTAGGAACCTCTGGGAATATAAATTTTAAATTTTGCCCTTCAGTTATAACTTGAAAGTATTCACCACACTCATGTTCTATAGACTTTATGAAATTTCTGATGGTTTGCTTAGATGGAACACCACTGTTGATTCGACCTGGAGCGGTTTTAATCTCTAAGGATCTTGATAGATCACGATAACTAATGTCAGATACAATTCCTGTAAAAGGATTTGCAAGATTTAATAGCTCATAAATAATTAATCTAGGACCATAGGGCAATAATTGAAACTTTTTTTCTATTTGTTTCCTAGCATTAATGTATAACTCAACATCAAACTTCATCAACAAATCCTTTTATTTATCTAATTTATTTAGATAAGACTATCACTCAATGGTAAAAATTACAATAATTTTTTTACCAATAAGGTAAATTTATAATGATTTGTTACACCTTATATGCTATGACGCATTGTATTTTGATGTTTTTTATACTATTTTTTTGGTAAATTCTTACGAAGATTTATTAACCATTTTGGTATATCATAGAATAAACATGCACCTGACTGAATTATTTAAATATGAGCAATCCTGTAATAGACAATGTTTCATCCCCCGAGTCTCGGGGCAAGAGAATAAGATTCATACGCGAGCATCTCCTGTCTTTTACACGAGAAGATTTTTGTCGCGATTCTAATTTTACTGCTCAATCATTAAAGGGATGGGAATTGGCCTGGGGAGGAGGTTTATCCCAGCAGGGAGCTGTAAAAATCGTTAAACGAGCTAAAGAGTTAAATATTTATTGCACAGAATCATGGTTAATGCATGGCATTGGTAAAAATGCCACAATAATCACAAAAGATCTAGATATCCAAGAGGCTGACGAAAGCCACATAGCTAAAGAATTACTCCTATTCAGAGAACTACAACACTCTATTGACACCGTTATAAAAGATGATGGCATGATCCCTTTCTTATACCCTGGGAATTATGTTGGCGGTATAATAGTCAACAATATTGAGAGTGCCATTGGCAAAGATTGTATTATTATTGCGGACAATGATGAAGTATTTGTCAGGATCTTAAGACATGGACAAGAACCAGCTCGCTATGACTTAGTTTGTTTAAATGAAAAAACTACATTAGTGAAAAAAGAAATAAAAAATACCGCCATTAAATTTGCTGCCCCAATTGTATGGATCCGCAGAATATTTCGAGAAAATAATTACTAATGAAAGCTTACAAAAAAGATATTTTGCCACATCAAGAATTTTATATAGTCAGATTTACTAAAAGCTCCAATCTACCTTATGCTCTTTTCATTCATGGTGGCCCAGGTCTCAATTGTGGAACCATAGAGTATCTTATTGATCATCATAATTTATTTAATTCTCTGCAGTGCAATATTATTCTATATGATCAACGAAATTGCGGTAAATCTAATAAAATTAAAAAGCTAGTATTACAGCAAGATAATATAAATGATTTGCAAAAAATAATTCTATACCTTGATGACCATTTTAATCTTAACATCAATGCTTTGATTGGACATAGCTATGGTGCAAAACTTCTTTTTGATTACTACAAAAGTTATGAGTCTACCATCCCTGGTGTTTTTGTTTCTACCGCTCAATCAATACTAACACCTCGTTTGAATAATTTAATGCTAGACCTATCCTATCTGAAAAAAAGTAATTTAGAGCTATATAACAAAATATTAAATGAAATTAATAATCTTGACCTTAATAAAATCTGGGAACTATCAGAACAATTAACTCCAGTTTTCCAAGAAAATATAGAGAGACCTTATTTATATTGGGCCAATTTAGAATATTATGATTTGGTCCAAAATGTCCAAAAAAACATCAACTTACCATTAGATATGAACACATTTATCAGTGTAAGAAAAGATCTTTATTCAAAAGAAGCGAATTTTTCTGTTAATATTAATGAGCTTAAAATCCGTAAATTATGGATAAATGGTTTTCACGATTTTGTCATGAACGGACACCAAATAGCATTGGCGAACAATCATGAAATTATAACTTTCAATAAATCTTCTCACTACCCACATCTAGAAGAGAATGATCGTTTTAGTGAGCTTTTAAATGAATTTATTAAATAGCTCTAAGGCAATCATCTTATTGTTTTCTATATTAATATCCACTGTTGTTCACGCACAATCTAAAATTAAAATATGTTTAACCGGTAGGATTGTTGAAAATTTAAAATCATATGGTCAGTCTTTTTTAAATGCAGCATATCTTGCCAAAGAAGAAAATGATCCCTCTAACAAAGTTGTGATTAAGAGCTATTTTTATAATAACAGACCATTAGAGCCAATGCATATTTATAATCAAATGGTAAATGACTCTTGCTCTGCAATTATTGGGTTTGAATATCTATCAGACTTGTTATTAGCTGTAAAAGAACAGAAAAATGACACCATACCTATTTTTACTTCCTACGCTAGCACCACCAACTCTGATCAACTACCTAAGAATATTTTCATCTTTATGCCAAGCTATAATTACCAAGCTGACAAAATGATGAGCTACTTACATGAGCGCTATAAAAATATAAACAACGTGTTGCTTATAACGGAAATTAACCGTGATGAGATGCTAAAGTATAAGGAAGTGTATTCCAGCATTCTAAAAAATGAACACGTACAATATTCTACATTCGATTTTCTAGAAAATGACAGCGATATAGAGGGAAAATTGAGATTTTTTTTGAATGAACGAAAATATCAATATGTTTTTTTATTGTCAGGTGCAATAGCATCAGCAAAAATTGCCAATATTATGAATAACCATAGCACTGTTTTTATTGGCACAGAAAACTTTGGTTCTTCAGTTAGTCAAACATTTTTTATGCGACTAAATGATAAAGTAATTCACTCTCATTTTATCCGCAATTTGGATTTTATACAGCCCTATGATGCTTTAACTAAATTTGAAAATATTTATATTCAAAAATTCCATGAAAAACCCACTGTATTGGCAGCATACACTTATGATTCGATGAAGATTATTTTGAAAGCATTGAATAGAACCGGTATCGTCAATACAAACAGCATATTAAGTACTGATTATATTGGCATTACCGGGGCTTATTTACATAATGGTCAATTTCATCGATCGACCAATTACGTTATTTTATCAGTTAATAGCAATGGATATGCTTATGAAAAATAAAAGCTCTTCAATCAAAGCAATTTTTATCAAGAAAATGGCCTATTCTGCTCTAATCCAATTTATTATTTTTGGATTTATACTCATGCTTGCAAAAGATTATTTTCATAATCAGATGAGTGTTTTTTCCAGAAATTTAATTATTAATGACTCATTTACCACTGATGAAATTGGTAGGTATCTGCTGCTTAATAATAAGGATGCTCTCGATTTAGTACTATACAATTTAGGTAATGAACGCAAACTAGACTCAATAACATTTGTTCCTTTAAAAAATAAAATAGAAGATGTAGGTACTTGCGAAGAAAACAGCAAAAGCAATTACCTTCTATGCAAAAAAGATAATGGGCAAATTTCTGGTATAACATTAATTAAAAATGATGAAAAGATATTGGGCTCGGTGGTTGCAAGTAAGCAATATAATTCTATCTATACTTTGCCAGTGTCCTATGGTCTTTTGTTAATTTTATTGATCGTACTTGGAATATTTCTTTTTAATTTCTTATTTCTATTCCTTTCTATGAGAAAAAAAATAGCAAACAATACCGAATACTTGCTTGATTTTATTTCATCACATCAAACTAATAATGCTGTTGATTTTGCAAAAGTTGAAATTAATGAATATAGACAAATTGCTAATAAATTTATTGATGAACATCGAGAAATAATCAATTTACAGAAAGAAAAAGCCTATTACGAGGTAAGAAAAAATATTGCTGAGCTTGTTGCTCACGATATCCGATCACCATTAGCGGCAATAAACACCGCAGTATCTGATGTAACATCGATTCCTGAAAATAAACGCATTATGATCAGAAATGCAGCTAAAAGAATCAATGATATTGCTAATAACCTACTCTTACAATCAAAAAATAATTTGCTTGACTGTAAAAGTAGCGAAATATATATGAATAATTCTCCAGAATTAATATTTGTAGTTTTAGATAATATCGTTGCAGAAAAAAGATATGAATATTACGCAACCAAAATCCAAATCAACTTACTTGGGTCTGACCACTCATATAATTGTTTTTCTAAGATACACCCTGATTCTTTTAAGCGCGTTCTATCCAATCTCATTAATAATGGTATTGAGGCAGTTAATTCTAATGGCTCTATTATTATCTCTCTAACATGCAATACTACGCATGTCGAAATTATTATTGAAGATAATGGCTGCGGCATTCCTCCCGATATCTTGCCAAAGGTTACAGAGCAAGGATTTAGCTTTAATAAGAAAACTGGTGCTGGTTTTGGTTTATCTTATGCTAAACAATATTTAGAGCAGATCAATGGTTCAATGTATATTCACTCTGAAGAAAAAGTTGGGACAAAAATTCATATCACTCTAATTCGGTCTAACCCCCCTAGTTGGTTCTGTGACTCAATGAATATTAGGTATGGTACTAATATTGTCGTATTAGATGACGATATATCCATCCATGACGCATGGAATGAACGGTTTTCAAATATTTCACACGTTAAAATGTTTCATTTTTATAACGCGATCGACTTAGGTCAGTATAAAGTTGATCCAGAAACTCCAATATTATATTTAGTGGATTATGAGTTGCTCGCTGATGTTAAAAATGGTTTAGATGTGATTGAAGAGCTTAATTTAAATGGTAAAGCTATTTTAGTTACAAGTTGCTTTGAAGATATTGCTATACGAAATCGATGTGAAAATATTGGCGTTAAAATCATACCAAAATCTTATGTACCTTATATTAAAATTATTGAGACTCCAGAGAAAGAACTTATAAATACGGTGGTTTTTATTGATGATGATGAAATGATGCGAATGACTTGGATCTTTGCGGCTGAAGAGGCTGGACAAAGTATTTCAACCTATTCGTCATTTGATGAGTTCGTAAATGAAATAAATAATTATTGTAAGAATACTCTTATTTATATTGATTCAGATCTAGGAAACAATGTTAGAGGCGAGGATTGCGCAAAACTCCTTTTTGATAAGGGGTTTATTGACGTTGACCTTTCCCCTAAATTAGTACCACCTCCATGATGAGATTCGCTATTTTATGCCACCCGCCTTGCATACT
>NZ_MKTO01000036.1:0-67798 GCF_001897665.1 Legionella sp. 39-23
TAACCCAGAGGTTTCTATTGAACGCATTGAAGATATTATTTTACAGATTCCAAAACTTAGCTATCGTATTTTACGTTTGGTCAATTCGGTTGCTTTATATAATGGAAAGGAGATTGAGTCTTTATTAGATGCGATTAAACTATTAGGAATTGTTCGTATCCGAGAATGGCTAAGCCTTTTGCTGTTATCAAGTATTCATGATGTTGAACTGGATCTTCTAGAACGCACTTTAATTCGGGCAAGAATGTGTGAAAATCTTGCTAAAATTAAATGCAAATCGAGTACTCATTTAGCATATACAGTTGGTATTTTTTCCACCTTAGATGCAGTTCTTCATGAGCCTATGGAGTCTTTACTTGCCAAGATCCAACTTAGTGCGCAACTCAAGAATGCATTACTTTATTTTGAAGGCGAGCTAGGGGGTATTTTAAAAATGGTACTGGATTATGAAATGGCCAATTTTAAACAATTAGAGTCTGCCTTAGTTGATAGTAACTTATTGACATCTGCTTATCTTGATAGCGTTAAATATGCAATCAAAACACTCCAGCTTATTAAATAGTGATATAATCTTCTTTATGTAATATTCTATGAATACACTCAGTTTTAACTTTTAAAATCAATTAATGATATTGAGCCAATTATAAATCATAGGAAATTTTGAAAATGACCGTTAAATCCAGTCGAAAACGGAATTTTGCTGATAACGACAGTAGGGTAGCAAAAATAAAAAACCAAGAAACATTTGCTTATGGTACTCATGTTGAGGAAATACCTACTAATCGGCTTCTAATATTGGATGGGTATGCTTTTGATATTGACGAATTGATGTCCCTACCTGAGAAAGATCTTTTTACTAATATGCATACTCAAATGGAGTTTAGTAAAGAAGCAAAAAGAACGCTATTATCAAATGAATCATTAAGAGAGAAAGCACAGCATCTTTTTCCAAAAAAACCTGATTTTCCTGGTACTTTAATCATGGACACTTATAATTTAGGGATCACTTTGCTTCAGCAGTGTAATGACAAAGAACGTCGAGAGGCACTTACAACGTTTAGTCAGGGATTAGAGAAGGTACACTCAGGTATAAAAAGTGAGTTTTTAAATTTTACTATCAAAATGAGTAGCTATAATTACCGAGTAAAAGCCAACTTACTTTCAACCATCCAGGTTAGAAAATTACTTACAGATTTATCTGAAGATAAAATATGTGTTCGTGCCGGCGGAAACTGGTTAATTCAATTAGTACGTAGCATGAAGCCAGATATGGTTAATGAAGCTTATGCCTTAAAATTAAATCAAGAGTTTTCACACGCAACTCCTTTAACTCAAGTAAAAGCCGCACCAAGAATTCCTGCTTTTTTTGCTGATCGATAGCATGCAGAATTCAGTATTGTCAGTTCATTATGGCTAAAGTTATTTTAATTTGTTTTCAATTCTTTTATCTGGAATGAACCAAATCATTGCAACAATTACATAAAGCATTTGCGCAATCCATGCGTAAATATAAGCAAGAGGAATTGCAAGTACATAAAGTATGATGGAAATATTTCCCTTAAAGTCATTGCCAATCGCGCGAGCGACAAGCGAGTCTTTACCTTCATGCAAGATAAGCGTATGCACAAGTATAGAATACGAAAGAGCAGCCATTAAAAGTATTAGGCCATAAAACGATGTTGGGGTTGCTGTAAAGTGGTTTTCTCCCATCCACCCTGTTGCGAATGGAAGTAAGGAAATCCAAAATAAAAGATTCAAATTTGCCCAAAGTACTTTTCCTGAAATGCTTTGAGTCGCGGTAAACAAATGATGGTGGTTATTCCAGTAAATACCAATATAAATAAAACTGAGTAGATAACTTGAGAAAATTGGAATGAGCTGGCGAAGACTAATTAAGTTATCGCCATGCGGAATTTTAATTTCCAACACCATAATGGTAATAATGATCGCCAGCACACCATCACTAAATGCCTCCAATCGTGTTGTTCTCATCCTTTTCTTCCTAGTTGGGTGCCCTGAATCAATCGTATTTCCCATGCAAACAATCAATAATAGCACAAGATTTTCCTGGAATGTTCACAGGCAGCATACGCGCACGTAAATGAGTCTGTTTGTATGTCGTTATATCTAATAAAAACAATAAGTTTCTTGTTTTTTTAAGGTGCATACATTCAATATTTTAGGCATAATTTGTATTGGATCTATTGACGCTGACCTAAAAATATGCAAAATTGATATTTTGTCTTCACTTATCCTAAAGGTGTCGTCTTCTAAGGTAATTTATTATGAGTTCAAGTAGTTGTAAGCATGCCAAAATTTCATTGTTTAGCGCAACAGCACTTTCTGCTACTGCCATGGTTGGCTCAGGATGGCTCTTTAGCGCTCAATTAAACGCTAAGATTGCCGGAAATTACTCATTTCTTGCATGGATTTTAGCGGCATTATTGGTAATGGCAGTGGGATTGTGCCTTGCACAAGTTGCCTCAATTTTCCCAGTACGTGGTGCTACTGCTCGCTCGAGTGCATTATCGCACAACAATATTTTTGGTATGCCGTTCGCTTTTGCTAACTGGTTTGGACTCATGGTAACAATTGGCACAGAAGCCCAAGCAACCACACAATATTTAGCAGCCACCATTAAAAGTGATACCTTGATGATGGGCAATGTCCTTACTATTTATGGTAAGTTATTTGCCCTGGGGATCTTAGTCATTTATTTATTAATTAATTACTTTGGTATTAAATTATTAACCAAAATTAATAATACAATTACCGTAGTAAAAATTCTCAGCCCAATTTTTACGATTATTATTTTTTTGATTCTACATTTTGACAAGAGCAACTTTAGTTTAGACACCAACACACAATATGGAATTGGCTCAGCAATTACGGCAATTATTTCAGCTGGTTTAATCTATTCTTACAATGGGTTCCAATTGGCAGTAGCTTTTGCAAGCGAAATGGAGAATCCAAAGAGGAATATTCCTTTATCAATCGTTCTTTCGATTGTTATCGTCATGTGTGTCTACATGTTACTCCAATTATCGTTTATGGGGGCTGTCCCTCATGAAATGTTAGGTAGTGGTTGGAGCAGCCTTAACTTTCATTCACCATTAATTAATTTAGCGATGTTGATGGGGGTTCATTTTTTAGCAATGATCTTGATTGCTGACAGCATTGTGAGTCCATCAGGCACAGGATACTCTTATTTGGGCGGTGCTTCACGGATGTTTTATGCTATGGCTAAAGAGGGGCAAATGCCAAGTCGGTCAATTACTAAATTACATCCTAAATATAATTTGTGTCGCCGTTCTTTGCTGATTAATTTTAGCTTAACTGCCATCTTTCTCTGGAATTCTGATAGTTGGGCTTCACTCATGGTGATTGTTACTGGTTATCATTTAATTGGGTATATGGCCGCACCGATTAGCATGGGAGCAATTAAACCTAAAACCAGGATATTTGGACTCATTGTTTTTTGTATCCTTGGTGTCATGATGAGTACTTTACCTGCGAATGATTTTCTAAAGATGAATTTGTCGATTTTAATTTTAATGGTAATTTATGGCGGAATACAAATTACACGACGAATGAAAGCAAGTACCTTATTTGTATTATCAACACCATTCCTAACTTATTTGTGGCTAATTTATTTCTATCAAAATGTTTATTATATTCTTTTGATATCTGGTCTGTTTTATTTATTAATTACACATAAAGACTACGTTAAATTATGTAAGGAAACTCAATTTATCGCCAATGATACTGATTTGGTTGCCAATGTAGGTGTTGGCCAGGGGCAACAAGCGTAGGTGTATACAATTTTTGTTTGCTTCATGCACAACTAAAGACCTGAGCGCATCGATGCATGAGCTCAGGCCAGTGGTCTAACCGAAACGTTTATTTATGGAAAGACTCACAGATTGTACGGCTACTTCCTGAGATGGATTAATGTAGGATGTTCCAATTAGATGGTCAGGTCCTATTTGATTGGTAAACGGACTTACATACTTAACCGTATTTCTTCCCGTTCTAGCGTACGTATAATTCACATCTAAGAACCAAGATGGATCAATGAAATAGGTTAGACCTAATTGTCCTGCTCCTCCCCATTCCCACATGGATTGGGATAAATTAACTGGAGCACCACTAATATCAGTTCCTTGCATACCATTATAATCAGCATATCCAATTAAATGATAAATATTAGATTGCATCCCTAATAATACTGCACCACCCCCCAAATAAGCATGAATATGCTCGAAGGAATGTCCTAAAAATGCCAAGAAAAGCAGCTCATGATTCACACTGGTTTGTGCCGATTCTACAGCATAATTTCCGGTGAAGTCTGTGGTCACGCCGGTGATTTCGTTATAGTTTGAACCCGCCTGAGCGATAGTCATATTGTAATCAGCGAAATGAGCATCTAAGAAATCATAGCTGAATTTAGCTCCCCAAAAATTAGGGCTTCCAGCAAAATGTTGAAAATAACCTGCTTGCGCATGAGGAGAAAATATATTTACGGTTTGATAAAAAGGATTAGAAAATCCTTCTGCGGATCCGGTACTTGTCAAAATCGGGCCCAAATAAGCGTCATTAACTCCTTTTCCCCAAATCTTTTGATTATCAAGGCTTGCGGAGTTATAGTTTCCACCGATACCCACAAAAAAGCCCTTATCTACAACCGGGGCAGTAGGACCCATACTCCCAGCAAACACCGAACTAGAAAGTACTAGAGTACTGAGTCCTGCATAAAATCGTTTAGTCATAAAATATCCGTATAAATAAAGTGAACGTTAAATAAAGCAAGGTCAATGATGTATTGACATCTTGTTTGACTATACTAGCCTAAATTTATCTTCAGGCAAAGAATCTAAAAGAATAAATAATGAAGTAAATTCAAGGTAGTTATGTATTTTATGTATGGGGTCTGTAGACAATTATTTTACGTCTGATCAAGAGTGGTTCGTACTGAATATGCAAAATTAAATTTCATATTTGTCTTACAAAAATCCTATAATGAGGTACAAATATGCGTTACGCTAGCGCTCAGAGAGCTGATATATCACACTGAGAGCACGTATTTAATTTCTTTGAGAAGAACATATGAACACATCGAAACGTTTTATTGCAATTGGGGCCTTATCCGCAATGATTGCGACAATGTTGGGTGCATTTGCTGCACATAGTTTGAAATCACAGTTTAGTGATCTCCAGATGGAAATTTTTAAAACAGGAATTTTTTATCAAATGATACATAGTTTGGCGTTATTATTTGATGGGTTCCTTCTTTTGCACATTAATAACCGATTAATAAAAAGTTCAGGATGGCTCTTTTTGGTAGGTATTTGTTTTTTTTCTGGAAGTTTATATTTAATGAGTTTTTTTGCAATAAAAGCCTTAGGTATGGCCACACCACTTGGTGGCCTATGTTTTATTTTTGGTTGGTTTTTATTGGCTATTGGAGTTTACAGGGCGAGCAATGTTGAGAAGCCTCAACACACTGTGAAAGGTGTGCACGCGATTAATTTGAAAGTGCACCGCAATTAAAATATGCTTTTCTCTTTTAGAGTGAAATATATCTGATATATCACAGGAGACGTATATGAGGTATTTGGGGGGGGAATTTTCATTTTGGTTTTGAACCTGCTTATTCCAAGCTTGGCTTATGCAAAACTGATTTGGCAAGAAACGCAAATTCCGATTAATACCAAAAACTGACCAGTAAAACTTGAAGCTTTATTGGTCTTTGCTGATGATCAAGCCAAACATCCTCTAGCCCTTATTAGTCATGGTTCTCCACGCAGCGCAAAAGATCGCCCTTATATGACGGCACTTTCTTATTTACCCATAGCTTATGAATTTGCACGACGTGGTTATTCTGTTGCTGTGGTATTAAGAAGGGGCTATGGTAGCTCAGGAGGAGGGTGGGCTGAAAGTTTTGATTCATGTAATAATCCTAATTATATGAAAGCAGCGCGATCTGCAGCAGAAGACTTACATGGAGCAGTGGACTATTTAGGGACATTAAAACAATTTGATACGAACAAGTTCATTGCGGTGGGCGTTTCCGCGGGTGGCTTTGCTTCCATTGCACTTACTGCACTTAATCCTCCAGCAGGATTAAAGGCAGCCATTAGTTTTGCAGGTGGGCGTGGTTCGCAGTCTGATGATAATGTATGTAATGCAAATGCTCTTATTACAACATTTGCTCAATTTGGTAAGACCTCAAGAGTTCCTACGTTATGGGTCTATGCACAAAACGATCATTTTTTTAATCCGGATCTGGCGAAAAAGTTATTTCATGCGTTTACTGGCGTCGGTGGGAATGCGTTTTTTATTCAAGCAAATCCATTTGGGAAGGAAGGTCACTATTTATTCTCGAAAGCTGGTATTCCTCAATGGGCGCCTATGGTAGATAATTTTTTAAAAAACAATAAATTAGCCTTAGTTGATACACTGCTTCCATTGCCTGTTTCTTCATTAAAAACACCAAATTACTTATCAAGCAGTGTCAAACAGACATTTTCCACCTACAAAAAGGCTGCACCACATAAAGCATTTGCTGTTTCTGAATGCGGCGCATATGGTTGGCGCTCAAGTCAACGTACGCAAGAGTTAGCAGAGAAAATTGCTTTAGGTACCTGTAAACAATACGGTGCGGAAGAATGCAAATTAATTGTGGTCGATGAGGAGCTAGTTTAATCCCCTGTATTACTTTGCATTAATACGGGCTATTCTAGCCTTTGCCGCATTATGATCATTTTTATCGATACACTCCATCTCAGAATATAAGTCCAGAATTGTGCTATATATTAACAATAGGCCACTGTTTGGTCGTCGTATCAATATGCCCTCATTACCTCAAGAAGTTTTAATAGAAAAGGCGAGTAAATGGCAAAGCCGTTTTATAGGAAATACCGCCAGTTTTAACAAAGAAGTAACAAACGAAGGCGTCTGTCTCGGATTAAGTGTTTGGCGTTTGTATTGCACGTTAACTGGAAAATATGAGCAATATGAACAGTTATTAAAGCTTATTTATAATTCAGACCCACTCGCAGAAGATATTAGTCCTGAACTTCATCAAGCTTATGAAACATTTATTCAAAATACGCTTTGGTTGCATCGACTCTTGGCTGTTGAAGCAGGCACAACACAGGATCGTATGGAAGGCGCTTTAGAGGCTTTATTTAAACGAAAAGGAGAGCCCTTTCCGCTGACCTATCATCAACAATTTGCAGGTATTATTACTGTAGACGAACTCAAGTCAACGCTTGCAACCTATTTAAAGATTGATCCAAGCCAACAACACGGCGTGGGATTTACGTTGAGCGGCCATGGACACTCCATATCAATAACCCGAGTTGGAAACCGAATTGAAGTGATCGATCCTGCGGATGGCAAGCTATGGGGGATTGATCTCCCTGAAAATGGAACGCCTGAAACCAATGCAGCAGCACTGACATCGGCAATAAATAAAATGTATGACCAAGTGCTTCATGGTGCTTTGCATTTTGATGAACCGAAATTTCAAGGTACTTATCACGGTATCCGCATGCATGTGTATTCTCGACTGCATAATCCAAGTCCTGAGGTATTACCGACTATATATCCTTCTAAAACGGAACTAGTCACCGCAATCTATGAAAAAAGAAAGGACACCCTTGATAAACAAGATGGAGTTACAAAGCTCGATGCATTAGCTTATGCAGTGCAAAATGGTGATAGAGAGTTAGTACAATATCTCGAGCGAACTTTAGGAGAGGCAAAGCTTGCCGCGTGCAAAGAACGGGCATTTAAATCAGCAGTCTCATCAGGACAGCTTGAATATGTAACACGTTACTATAAAAAAGAGTATGTAGACCATACAGTACTAGATAATGCATTCACCAGTGGCAACAAACAAATAATAGGTTTTCTGCTTGAAAAAGGACACCGCTTAGTAAAAGCCGGTTTTAACTATGCTCTTCTTAACGCAGCTCGTTTAGACCAGGGTTATACGTTTAATCTTCTTTTAGAATACTATGATAAATTTCACAAAGAGCAACCTGATTTAATTGATCCTGCCGAATTAAACTACTCTGGTAAGTTTCATAAAATCGCTACCCCATTATTGAATATTGCTGCGCAAAACAATAGTGTTGAAGTGATGCGCATGTTATTAGCAAGAAATGTTAATTTAACATTAACCGATGAGTTAGGTCGAAATTGCTTACATTATCTTTCGCTTCATCAACCTGAACTTTTTATTGCGATTGCATCGCGTAATCCAGCATTACTTTTTGTACCGGATAAAAAAGGTGCGCGTCCGATTCATCGATTGTATCAAGAGGGGGATGCGTTAAGTGAAAAAATTTGTCCATTACTCATCAAAGCAGGGCAATGGCATGAAGCTTATATCTTAGCACTAAAAACGAACAATCAACGCATTATAAATTTGGTATTTCAAGTTGAAGACCTAGATTCTAATCTATTTTTTAAAACAAGTACCATCGCTTCGTTACCATGGGAGGCATTGGCAAAAAAACCGGAGTTATTTGAGCTTGTTGCGAAAAAAGTGGATATCAAAAAGTTAGGTAAAGAAGAGCTAGTTGAATATTATGTACTTGCTTTACATCATAAAAAAATGGACCTTTGTAAAGAAATTAGTGGTCATATTATTGATAAAAGTGATCTTTTACTCAAAAGCCCACGCAGTAACACAAATCCTTCAGTCTTTTTTGAAAATGATGAAACTACTTATAATCAGCTAATAAGCCCTATGGATTTGGATGCTTTAAAACCCGTGGCATTAAATCAAGCGTATAAACTAGCATTGTTGCATCATAACCAAGATGTTTATCGGAAGTGTATCAAAAAATTAAAAGAAGATTCCGCTTTTCTCGAGCGTACCGATGATCTTGATTTATGTTACCAAAGAAAAAATAACGCTTTATTTAAGGAATTATTTTCAATAAAAAAAGTGAGTGAAGAATGGTGCAAAACAGCCTTTATCAAATCATTACATGAGAATAATTATGAGGTAGCGAGTGCTATCCTACAAAAGTTCCCTCAATTGGTCGATGCGCAAATAGATAATATTAACGGCGTACCCCAATATCCTTTGTGGGTTGCCATTCATCAGGAAAATAAGGCACGCTGTCAATTTTTATTGACTCATAATGTAGATCCTTACATAAAAAGACTTAGTAGTACGTTAATGCTCGAGGCACAAAGACGTGAACCGTTAAAAGAACTATTTGTTTCCTATGATACGCATATTAAGAGTATGAAGAATCAGTGTGCGGAGGTGCTGGAGCAAATGCATGGATATAAGAAATGGAAGTTAACCAAAAAATACGGGCTTTTTGGTGACTTTACTGATGCCATGCTCTTACCAATTAGGGGTAAATCGGTATATATTCCCAAGGGGGTAAATGACATTGTGCAGAATGTCTTAGCCATTATAAACGCAGAACCCAAAATTTCAGTATTGAAAGAACAAGTAGAGAGGCTAACTAAGAGCATTCATGCAGTACCAGATACGATATTACCTGCAGATTTAAAATTAAAATTACTTAATACGCTTAATCCTGTAGAAGCAACGTCTGCACATAAAGAGTCGCTTCAGGAAATGAGAAGGGGGGCCGACAAACAAGATGGTGCAGCGATAAGTGCCCCCTAATGGACTCGATTTCGATATACACATAGCCCGTATTAGCACAGTGTAATATGGGGTTTAGATATCATGAAGCAAATTACACTACTTTCATTGCAGACGCACACGGGGCAGAATCATGCTCTAAAACTTTAGAGGGTACAATTCTTTTTACTTTAAAAGGTCGTGATGCACCATACTTAATTTCTTCCAAGGGTTCACTGAACACTATATCTTTTACAAATACGGGTGCCAGTTCGGGGGGCGAGACTTTCATTTCGGGTAGATTGAGTGCTTTTTTTAAAACGGCTTTTTTACGTATGAGCAAATTAGCCCATTGTTCTAATAATTTTTTATTATCAGAAGGCAATAGCCCCAAATATTCCTCACGGATAATCAGTTTTTTGATGTGTGCATCGTCTAAACTGGCAAATTTTGCCAATTCAGATTTAAGTTTTTCTTTATCAATATCATGAAAAAATTCACTGAAATGTAAATTTCCAATTATATTTTGAGGATTATTACATACTTTGCTGAATGAAAAGGGGGCATAGATTAAAGGATTATCTAATGATAAATTGGCTGCAAACTTAAGTAGAGCACTATCAATATCTGCTGAATCGAATATGGAATCACCTGGATCTATTTTTATGATTTGATGTTTGCTCGAACACTTAATGAGTCCTATATTACGCATTGCAGAACCAAGCACATCCATATCGTCTAGAATAATCGCGGCAGCAAGCAGCGCTTCTTTTCCACAAATTGATAAATCACTTTCCACTTTCTTATACGCAGCAACACAGTCATCGACTTTACTCTGTTGATTGATTTCTTCTAATGCTTTTTTATTACTAAACCATTCAACCAGATCCTTATAACCAGGTATAACTTTTGAGAATAAACCCAGTTGCTTTTGATAATAGCCAATATATAAATTGGCAGTATGTACTCGAAATACTTGATAAATTGAGTTAGCAATATGATCGCGAATGGCATTGATTGCTGTAAGTTGTTCAAGTCCTTTTTTTAGCTTGATTATATAATACTCTTCAGCATCAACATCTGACCAAAAAGAATATTTTGCCTTAGCCATAGCGTTCCCACGTAGTAATTATGTAAGTTTCTATGGTGAGGAATATTCTTTAAAATGGCAACTATTTGGTGATGAAAAGAGGAATTTGCATTAGAGAAAGACATGACTTAATAAAACCTTAATGTTTGTTGTCTAAAATATGATCACACCAACCAATATCAGGTCAATCCTGGTGTTAACGTTATTAAGGAAGCTGTGTGATTAAAATTATGTCCCTTTCTCTTTTTATTATCATTGGAATGTTCTGTTCGCAATCAAATGCGTCACAAAAAACAATTAAACTGAATCCAAATGAAACGAAGTCACTTGCAAACAATACGCTCTGGACTCTAAATGCCACATGTGTTGTTCAAAGTACCCATCTAAATAAAAGCAAAATTAAAATTAATGTAGTCAAAAATTGTGGCTCTGTTAATGGAAAAAAATTGTCTACAGGGCAAGGAACTTTAATCAAGGTTAAAAATAACAGCAGTGTCTCTGTCACAGCGGAACCTGGCACGCAAATCAATCTTATCAATTTAGGAACAGACGATCTGCAAGCAGTGTGTTCTACTTAAATATGAAGATATAATCAAAATCAAAACTTTAGCCCGTATTAGTGCCACGTAATACGGGCTGTCGTAGTTGATTTCTTTATATTCTTTATGCTATGGTGGGTAAATGAACAAATATCGTTCGTTAATCCTATTACTACTTCTGAGTGCTGTTTTACTTACACCACTCAAACTGCCAACGTGCCCAAAACAAAATTTGGATTCGCCTGTTGCTTTTTCTCTTGCAGTGTCTCCTTGCTCTATCCAACAAACCATGAACAGCAGCTGCTTTTCTTCTTCATACTGGCTTCAAGATGAATTTCGTTTGGCTTCATCATGGATAGTACGTAGTCTCATCGGTTTGTTAAGCTTTTTACTTATTTGCTCTAAATACAACTCACCATTGGATGAAATTTATCGTCCCCCGATTTGATTCCTTTTTATTTTTAAATTCAAAAAAATAAATTATTGAGGAATCAAAATGAAAAAACTATTTTTGTCATTATTGATGACATTTATCTCTTCTTCTGTTTTTGCAGCGGAATTTGGCAGTGTAAATCCTACAGATTTGATGCTGTTTATCCAAAATAACAGTCCGATTTTTTATTTAACGGCGTTCTTTTTTTTGGGGGTTCTGTTAGCGTTTACTCCCTGTGTCTTGCCCATGGTGCCGATTCTTTCGGGTATTATCACTGGCCAAGGCGCCAGTAGCGGTCGACATGCTTTTAAATTATCTTTAGGCTACGTGTTTGGAATGGCAGTTACTTATGCCATAGCCGGGATGTTGGCAGCATGGTTTGGCTCAACGGTACAAACTCTAATGCAGCAGCCGATGATTATTGGCGGTTTTAGTATTTTATTTACACTTATGGCCTTGTGGCTTCTAGGTGTTTTTGAATTGCGACTTCCAGCTTTTATTCGGATTGCTCCCAACAAAGCACGCCAACATGGTGTGATATCAGCTACAGTCATGGGATCTTTATCTACCTTAGTTGTCTCGCCCTGTGTCACCGCACCCTTAATTGGTATTCTTACCTATATTGCACAGAGCAATCATGTCGCTCAAGGTGGTTTATTACTCTTTGTTTTGGCTTTGGGCATGGGAATGCCATTATTGATTGTAGGAGCAGGGTATGGCCGCTTTTTACCAAGTTCTGGTCCATGGATGGTTCGTATCAAACAGGTATTTGCCATGATGATGTTTGCTATGGCTGTCTGGCTATTGAGCCGTGTCGCCCCTAAATTTTGGATCGATATGCTCTGGGTCGTTGTTTTTCTTGTTAATGCATGGGTTTTTGGTGCTTTTCGTCAAGAACATCAATGGGGTGGACGACTGTTACAAGCTGTGGTTTTATTATCCATGATGGGTGCAGGGGCATTGGCTTATCACGCATTTGCTCCCACTCCTCTTGCGCAGGCAGAAACGAACTCTCCATTTGTTATGGTGCATACACTTGAGGAGGTTAATGCAAAACTCGCTGCGGCCAAGGCTAAAAATCAACGCGTGTTTATTGAGTTTTTTGCGGGATGGTGTAGTGATTGCCAGGCTATGGATAAGCATGTTTTTAATCAATCAGAGGTCATTGATGCCATGCAAGGCTCAGTAAATCTTCGTGTTGATATTAGTGAAAAATCAGAGGCCGTAGCAAAGATTCGTCAAGCGTTCCACATTTATGGTATACCTACTATGCTATTTTATGATAAGCAAGGAAATGCACTGACTCAATTAAGCTCTGTTGGGCAGATATCTAAAGAAAAAACTTTAGAATTATTATCCCAATTTCGCAGCTAGAGTAAGCAACTTCCCTTCTCCCCTTGGGGAGAAGGGATTTTAATGGTAAAAAAACGTGTATATTTACCCTGGCTTTATTTTAAAATATTGGATAGTTTTTTGTTATTCGAGATGGAGTTCCGGAATAGAGAATTATCCATTTCCACGATGTCAGAAGCGATACTATCTAGGCTCATAAATACAGTTTCAATCATCCTTTTTGTCTCATCGCCACGCGCAAGCAGATTCTCCAATACTTCTTTTAAACCCATCTGATCTTGTTGGTATCCTAGATATTCAGGATTACTTACGATAAAGGAGTCGATAGCAATACCGGTCTTAAGATTTAATGTGATTGAGAAAAAAGCATCAGTAACCATAACATCTTCAGGAGATAGATATTCAGGAAGCTTGTCGAGGTCTATTTTTATTGCAAGCAATGCAGATAAACCGATGTAATTACCCTCAGCATCTTTGGTTGTTGAAGTAACTACTCCTTTGATAAAAATAGCGTCACCATATTCTTCGGTATAGCTCTTCACGGTTTCCTCTAAAAGTTCAATGGATTTAGGAACCATTTCATTGCTCTGTTCACGGGACAAAAACTTGGTGAGATCAAAACCTAATGAACCTTTGAGTGTGGTGGTGGGCGATATGCCATCGTTATAGTCATAACCTAGATTATCAACTTTTATGATGAAATTATTTTTCGAGCCCATTTTGCTATAAAGGCCATTTAAAGCGACTTTGAGTGCGCGCTCATTATTTATTTCTACTGCATCAAATTTGAGTTTTGCAGCAGTGGTTTGATTTTGAAAAGGTGTAAGAATGTTAGTAATTTCGGTATTTAATAAATCAAGAGGAGAATCACCGGCTAACGCACTAGAAATAACACTCAAACTTAAACCAAGAGTACAAAAGAATTTTTTCATAATAAAACATCCTGTTATTTATATTGATTCGGGTTTATCAGTTAGTCTTCACAAACTGAGGGGTTATTATGTCATTTTTTATCAGCAAAAAAAATCGTGGTAAACAGAATGTATACGCAATTTTGAAACGATTGAAATGATACTGTTGAAAAAATCAATGGGTTCTGATTAAGTTAGAGCCCATTGATTTATTTGGAAATAGTACTGATTCTATCTATTCATTTTGAATAGACTTTTTCCTGTTAGTGGTTGAGTGTAGACGCCGCTATCATATTCTTGCCAGTTATCGGCAGGTTTGATATTACATTTTTTGGAAACCATGTGCCATCCGGGTTGATGTTTATAACAGTTTGTTGCATGGGCAGATCCAAATACAGCGATCATACCAATAGCAATTAATCCTGCTGTTGATGATTTGATCTTCATTTAGAACTCCTTATCTCACTAGTAAGATGCAAAATGCATCAATATGATTATATTATGATCAATTGAGATGTGCAAATTTTGTTTCGCTTTTTAAGCAAAGCACAGTCGAATTAATATTGTATATGTTTGACTCGTCAATAGCGGTTATTCCATTTTTCTAGTTCTATTATTATAAGACACTAATAATTAATCAATTTTTTTTACAATCAGAAGAGTAGTCCGTAATGAACTTACTTTGCCAGTTCGTTTTTTTCCTAATTACAAGCCCTGAGGCATAGAGCACAATACCGGTAAGAATAAGGGATAATGTGCGAATAATGGTTGGCGTTGATGACGCGTCATAAAGTAGTGCCTTACCAGCCGCAAAAAATAAAACGATCAGTACTGATTTTGCAATCAGTATATCGTTTCTCAATGTTGAAACCTGTAGCATGATGAGTACATAAGCAAGCCAGGATGCAGAGACTGCCAAGGTTCCATATTCCGAAGTGAGCTGGTAAAGGCTCATGATCGCCAGGAGATGTGTAGCTGCTAGCAAAACGTAACAATATTCTTCTTTATGGGCGAATTCTTTGCGATTTTTTATTAGTAGGCACCAAATACTGGCAAAAGATGGCCAAGCCACTACAGACCAAGTTAATTCTTTGCTGCTCAGCAAGTGACCTATCATACTTAAATATTCAATACCTAAAATTGCAGAAAGCGCTACAAATGGGATTAAAAAAGGGATACTCCATTTAACCACACTAATTCTTGTATGCAACAAGGTATATCCAAAAACAATCATCGGGAAAAGCCAAGGCCTGATATTTAAAGGCAAAAGGCCGAGATAAATGGAGTGGAAGCAAACAAGTGTCACAAAGGTCAATAATACATTACGACTGTTAAAGCGACGTTCAGGAAGCCATTTTTTAGCGGAATAATAAAGCCCTACTAAAAGCGCTGCTGCAGCCAGAGAAACGCATGAGGCTATAGTCTGATCAATGCGACTGAGATAATAATATTCCATAGCGTAGAAAATGAGTAATACAGGGAATAGACTCCATGACTCTTTTTCAGTGAGTTGTTGTTGGGTCAAGCGTGTATGAAACAGAGTGCCAATTGAGTAGATAAGAAAATTAATGGCAAGTACTGTAGCAATTAACACATCTTGATGGAGCTTCAGACCAATTGCTGCTGTTATGGATATCGCTAAATAAGCTGAAATCATAGTTAATGTACGTGACTCCACCCAAATAGCAAGCGTTGCAAAATTCAATGAACAGATCGTGAAATAATACAATGAATAGATCGTGTTATATTCAACACCTGAAACAATTGGAGCAATGTAAGCTCCTAGGGCAGCTATAATCGCATAAATGTCATGCTTAAATCGTAAATAAAACCAAATTGAAATCCCGGAGACAACTGTGGTGATGGCAATAACTGTTTGGAATGAAATAAGAAGGTAATACTGATGGGCGGCAAAACCAGTGAAATAAAGCACGGTAGCGCCTGCAGCAGGTAAAAAGCATGCATATATTCTATCTGCATTAGAAATAACAATACCGCCTATAAATAATGCCATTCCAAATAGAGTTGCTACTCCAAGCTGCTTTTCATGCGTGAGCCATCCGGATTCAATGGATAATTTAACAATGAAGCAAGCTGCTAGAATAAAGCAAGCAGAGGCAACAAAACCTAGCCAATTACCCGACATGGGTTTGGGTGTGGACTTTGACCGGTCTACACTTTTCTTATTTTTAATGAGCTTAGATTGTTTGATTGGCGCGATGGGAGATACGCTACCAATAATTTTTTCAACTGTGGATACTCGAGTGTCTAGTGACTCTATGCTTTTTTCAATATCAATCGATTTCAAGAAAATATTCCACACACATTAATAATTGAACAATTTTACACCATTTTGCCTGTTATTTTCGAGTATTATTTTAAAATTATTCATTTTTAGCTGTTTTTATCAAGCCGTTAGTCTTTGTAAGTACTGTAATTAGGGTAATCAAAATAAAAAAAGAAAAATTGTTTAAGTCAAGACTGTTTTTTTCTTTTTTATTTGTTTATGATAACCACGCCTAAGTTCTTTTTTTATATCTACTCTTGTGGATATTTGCGCGTATCAAATATTGAATTGCTCTCCAATAATTACCAAAAGCCATATTCCATCTCGTGTTCAACGTATGAGCTATCGCTGAGTTATTCACATTTTCTGTGGATAAGTCTGTTTATAGCCTGTCAAACACCATATAGAATTTAGAAAGTAAATGGATGGCACATCATGTTCCAAAGTGCTATTTATGGAGCAATGAAATGATTCGTGAATCATGCACAGTCCTTATACTAGATTTTAAAGTGCACAACAAGAATGCTTCATTAGCATATAAAAAAGTAGATCTCGCCGCTTTGTTCAGCACTTACTTCATTTGGTCTTCCAGCCAAAATCTCAATAAAGAGGTCACCGCTTGGGGTTGTTCAATGTGAAGCATATGTCCACAATCTTCAATGATTGCTAGTCTTGCCGAATGAATCGCTGCTTTCATTGCTTGTTGTGACTCTAAAGTAAAGGCACTGTCTTGTCTGCCGTACATAATTAATGTTGGACAAACAATTTTGTGAAGTTGCTCGGTAGTTGATTGGCTATTGAGCATCGCTTTGGTTTGATTTAGAAAACCTTGTTTGGGAAACTTTGCTTGTCCTTCGATGAGCGTGTTCATTAATATGGGGTCATTGCTGCGAAAAGGGGCAACACTGGTGGCGTTGACTTCATTGAGTAAACTCTCAAGACGGTTGCTTTCAATTTCATGTTGCCATCGTTCAAAATATTGACGCTTTTCGTGATCTAAATCTCCTGTCCAACTGCCCATGACAATCAGTTGCGATACCCTGTGAGGGGCTTGTATGGCGACCATCTGAGCTAGCCATCCTCCTAAAGAATGCCCACAAATTATAAATTGTTCCGGTGTATCAGCAAGTAGTTGTTCCGCCATTTGTTCTATTGTTTCAACATCAAAAAAATATTTGACAGTAATATCAGCGATATCAGCAAGGTGTTGGTATTGATGTGTCCACAATTTTTCTGTGCCCCCCCATCCAGGGACTATAATCAATTGTTGTTTCATGTTGACTCCTTAGTAGCAGTAGCGTCTTTGCAGAGAATTATAGAACACTTTAATGTAATCTAATACGAGGAAGAATCGAGGGATTTTCAAAAGCATCAGGTTTTTAATGGGGACTAATGTTTATATCGTGTCATCGCTGTATATATCCGATAATTCGTTCGCCTGCTAAATTGTAGCCTGGCTGCAGCGAGGCGGAACCCGGAGAGCTGCTAAACCAAGCATCTACAGAGTTAATTTGTACTCTCCAAAAATTTCTTTATGAAGTTCAATTACCCATGGTGTTCCAGCTCATTAGTGCATGCTGGGATTAGCAGCCCAGCCTACGGTTATTTATTTTTCACTGATTGGTATAGGCATTTTTATTGATTGCGGGAGCACAAATCTAAATGAATAAAACACTCTCTTTGTTGAACGTAATCATTTGGGTTTTGCTACTCAGTAGCGATACTGCTGCGCAATTATTATTTAAAGTAGCAGCGCTTATCCATTGCATTAGCCCTTACCGCAATACTTTATATTACTCTTTCTATAACTTCTTACATTTTTTTCCATGAGCAAATAAGTCCAATTCAGTGGATAGGTACTTTATTAATTGCCGCAGGAACCTGCCTTTTAGGATATCATGATGGAACGAAAGCAACCTCAGATACCCTAGATATTTTACAAACCCCTTTTCAGCTTGCTCATTATAAAAACGATCAATATGTAACTCATTATTTAGAAATATTTTAAATTAGAATGTGAGCGTTAAGATTTTCCCAAAAAAATTTTGATCTTGTAAAAAGAATAATACATATCAATTATTTGGTATTCTATCGTTCTGTTTTTATTAAAAAATATTTAATATGATTTTTTATCAGAACGCAAATGTCATTATAGTCTGGATGCCTTTTTTGAGCTCATCATCGAGCGAAAGGTTGTAGCTAAAAACTAAGGAATGGTCGATGCGCAACAGCAAGCAACAAAAACAAAGTCCTCTTGATGAACTCGCTAATGAGATGATATTGGCCGTTCTTAACGCGCGTAATAAGGATGAGAGTTATATCATTGAGCCCAAGGATATGGCGTCGGTTGCTTTAAGTAGCAGACGTTTGAACATGCTAAGTCAAAACGCCAATTGTATTTTTTTTCCACATATGTACAAAAATGTTCGGGAGAAAGCTTCAGATTATCATGACTATAAAGAAAAACGACTGGGTCAATTACAATATGAGCAAAGAATGCGAAACGAAAAAAGCGCTCCATTTTATTTGAATAAGGCTGCAAGAAAAACAATGGCCTGTGGTTTCAGTTTGCTCTTGGCGTCCTTTTTGGCATTCAAATTTGAGATGAGCTATCCTGGTTTTTTCTTAACGACTGTGGTTTTTACCTTACTGTCTATGGTCATTAATGAATTTCTTCATCATCATGTAGAATGCACTTTAGATAAATCTAAATTAAGGGAGATTCCTCTTGAGTTTTTCGAAGAAGAAATAGCAAGTAAAACGACTTCATTTAGTCTGTAAGTAACAAGAGATTTAAATTTTCAACATTGCGATAATGTTTTCGGGTGGATCAAGTTTAAAAAATCGATGCATTTGATTTTTAACAATTGATCGTGATTCCCTGCATTAAACACTAGCCATTCTTTATGTGCGAGGCTATCTGCAAGATAGACATCCATACCATAAAGTTCACCAAAAATCGGTAAAGCACCAATTTCGCAATCTTTAAATCGGTCTTGAAATTCAAACTCTTGAGCAATTTCGGCTCGCTTAGCGTGAGCTTCTTTTTTTAATTGCTCTAAATTCAGACGAATATTTGCAGGAATTGCTACAAGTACAAATTTGCCATCCAATTTGACAATGACAGATTTAGCAAAATTGTTCCTTTTAATATGAGCTCCTTGTGCACATTGTGAAGCTGTATATGCTTTAGGATGATTGATTGTTTCATAGGCGATATCATGATCCTTCATATATTTTCTTATGGATAAGCTTAGCATGTGGGACTCCTACAAAAAATGTATTGTTTAATTATAGTTCAATTTATTGAGTCTAATAGCTCAAATGAAGGCATTAGGTGGGGAGTCTCATTGTCAAAACAAATACTCAAGTAAAAAAGGTAAAAAAACGAAAAGTAGCCCTATGATCAAACAAAACATAAACTGATCTTGAATACGTCTTTGCTCTTCTTCTTTTGAACGTAGCATGTAAAATGCAATAAAAAGAAAGACGATTCCAATTGTGATGCTTAAAACTTGTACATATAAAAGTACTGACGTAAAATAAGATGAAGTGGTTTGTGCAACATTTTCTTTTATTGGACTCACCTCAACTGTAGCAGCATATAAATTCATTGTTTTTGACATAAGATTGTTAATACCTGCCTTATTGGTCCATATTTCAAGTATAAACAAAATCCCATAAATCGTAATATTTTGTTGATATACACACAAATTGCATTTAAAATGCCCATATTAGGTTTGTTTTATACTTTAAATATGATGAAAATTTATCTAGTAGGTGGCGCAGTACGTGATCAATTACTCGGTCATCACCCTAAAGATAACGATTGGGTTGTGGTAGGCTCATCTCAGGAGGGCATGCTAAAACTAGGTTATAGGCCAATACCAAGTAACGCAAAAAATTTTCCTGTATTCTTACATCCTGAAACCAAAGAAGAGCATGCTCTTGCTCGATGCGAAAAGCGAATAGGTCCCGGGCATGCAGGTTTTGAGTTTGACGTTTCTTCTTCAATCACTTTAAACGATGATTTAAGGCGGCGAGACTTGACAATTAATGCCATGGCTCGACCACTTGAAGATGGAGCTTTGGGCGAGTTGATTGACCCTTATAATGGTAAAGCCGATTTAGAAAACCATATATTACGGCATGTATCTGCTGCATTTGTTGAAGATCCACTCCGACTAATTCGCACAGCACGTTTTGCTGCGAGCTTAGGTTTTCAAGTAGCTCCTGAAACGATGATACTCATGAAGCAGATGGTTGTTGAGGGAAAAATCAGTGAACTAAGTATGGAGCAGATCTGGAGGGAGTTGGAGCGTGCACTCATGGGCTCACATCCGAAAAACTTTTTCGATGTACTTAAAAAATGCGGGGCAGATGGTATTTTATTTCCCCTTATAAAAATACCAGGTGCTGGCATCAATGCATTACAACAATCTGCTGCTTATAAAGATTCTGCTTATGTACGTTTTGCTGTATTGATGCATGACTTAACTCAAGCGGATGTAATCAATTTCTGCAAACAATTTAATGTATCAAATCAGTACCGTAATTTGGCGTTATTGGTTAATCAAAATTTAGCAAAATTTCGGCGTGTCCCAGAACTGGACGCGGAAGGACTTCTGGATTTATTGGTAAATATGGGGGCTTTCTATAGTAAAGAACGGTTCAACGAGTGCTTACATATTTTTGAGCTATGTACAGAAGAACCGACTTATGTAGCGCAAGTACGTAATGCCTTCCAAGCTGCTAAATCCATTAATACTAAAGAATTCGCCTCGAGATATGTTGGACATGAAATTACGAGTCAAATTAAGGCAGCACGTCTTGAAGCAATCCAACAATGTCTTAATAGCGTAACATCCAGCGCTACATATTACGTATCTTAAAAACTAGAATTGATAAAGCAAACCACGAACATCCTAACTATCTGTTATGTGGTTGTTGCTTCTTTTCATGCTGGGCACTGTATAAAATAAAAGAATGAACATAGGAATCAACATCAAATACACTCGTGATTCTTTTATCATCGCAAATGTAATAATGCTTAAAATAATTACCACATAGATCATAAAAAGTTCTTTCTGGTTTTGATTGAATTTTCGATAAATTAAGGACAGCAAACCGAGAGTTATCGCAATAAAAAACCATCCTTTATTTAAGGTTAAGTTTAAGGTCAAGTTTTCTTTAAGCACTATAAAATTTCCTAGCATCTCATGTTGTAAATCAGGTGTTCCATCGGGCTTGCTTTGGAAAAGTAATGTTCTTACTATTTTAGTTTCGGCGATTCCCAGTACTATTAACCCTAAGCCTATAGTGACGTCGTTAATGGAGCTAATTGTTATTTTTGGTGCATTGTTTAAGTTAATGCCCCTAATGATAAAATAAAATGCAATAAAGAGGGCGCTTTCTCTATTGAGCAACGCAATGAAAAATAATAAAACAATCCAGACATCGCGCGATTGTGTGAGGATCATATTCGCAAATAAGGTAAAGAAAATGATATCCATGCTATCCCATGGATAGTACCAGTAATCTTGGAAAATTAGGAATAACACACAATAACGCAACATAAATATTCTTACTTTCCGCTCTTCTAGCTTCAGAGTCGTTTTAGCTATTGATTGTAACAATAGATTTTCGATCAGGAATGTAGTGAAAAAATATGTCTTTAATGCGGTAGAGTAAGTTAATCCCAGTTTGGACATTGCCAAAACTATATAAGGGCCCAAAATCCGATTTTGATATGCTATCCAATGTGGTTTTCCTTCAATAACACCATAAGCGGCTTTCACCAATAAATCAAAATTCCTTTGATGACCAATCATAAAAATAAAAAAAGTAACGATCGTTATTATGATAGTAAACTTATATTGCTTTAAGCCATTTACATGCAATAAAGAGGGCATAGAGGTTCTCTAAGGAGAGTATCCAAATAGGGAACAAGCATTATGTCAGTTGATTATATTAAATAAATGATTTACTACTTACGAACACTTCGGGGCTTATCATGGCATACATTCTAGACGAGTCTTTGAGAAAAATCGGGGGCAATGACACTCTCATCATTACAGACAGCTTCCATCCTAGTCTTTATTTCCTTTTCCCAGTCTATTGGATTTGCGCCGTGGATGCCAAAAACTTTTCTTAAACCTTCATCTTGAGATATTAGATTAACTAAATTTTCAGCTGATGTGGTTGATGTAGAATAAGATTTGAAAAGATTGGTTCTTGTCATACATACAGTTTTAAACAAGAGACTAATTGCTTCTTCTAATTTTTGTTCATCACCTCTCAGATAATGAACGTTTATTTTCATTAAACTTTGTTTAATATAATGCTCTTTTGTTTCTCTATGCTTCGTTGTATCCACACTTGTTAAATCCAGTTGGATATTAGCTGGCATGAGCTCAGGGTTTTGTTGCAAGATAGCGCGCACTTCATTTTCCGACAAATTTGCATAGGGACCTTCTGAGCCTTTGCTCATTAATACTCGTTGCTCAAATAAGGAAATATTAGCGATCGGGGCGTGGACAAATTGATCTTTTTGTTGTGCATATGCCGCCATCACTTTTTCCCATCCTTGTTGATATCTTTCTTCGAATTGCGGGTCTACTTTCATTTGTTGCTGGTAAAATTGGTGAAAGTTAGGTGGGGCAGCAATAGCGGCTGGGGTTGGAGGTGATACCTGATAACCTGGGATTAGATCAAGTGCGTACTGTGCTGGTCCAAGCACCTCATGCAAACTATGTAGCCCTCCACTTACCATATAGGCAGACACAGCGGCTAAGTAATTTTGTTTTGCATCAACACGTGTAAAATTTCCATAGTTTTCCATAATGCCCATAAACAAACTGGTCATACCTGATGGTCCTGCTGCATAGACAGCATCATTTTCAAACAAGTCCCTAGCAAATGGAGCATCTAAATTTACCCCTTGATACTTCGAATCAGGCGTCCAACTGGAGCGATCTACATCCAAACCTTCTTGATTTTGCCCAAGCAACATGACGCCCATTTGGCTGGAAAATGTCTGTGGCAATGGTCCTTCTCGCCCTCTTGAGGGATCGGCAGTAAATAATTGGGAGCCATATATTTTGTGGTCAGAAATAAATTTCAATTTCATCATATCAAAATTATCAAAAAAGGCCTTAGGATTATTCCTATATTCTCCATCATTGTATTCTTTAATTAATTCGAGCATTTTCCCTGTAGGCTCATTTCTATTAGGCGGTAAAATGGATTCAGGGAGCATTCGCATATACTTTTGCGCAAATAGAAAGTGGATGAACATGATTTGATTTAAGTTTTTAGGGTCATTTCCTTGTAAAATTTCTTTAACTCGATCAATGGTAATTTCTTCTGGTTGAGAGCCGAAACCCGTCTGCTCTTGTCCGCTGGTTAGTTTTTGGGCAAATTCTTCCAGAATATCACTAAAACCCTGTTCTTCAAGTTGCTTAAAAACGTTCAGTATGGCTTGAGATACATGGCCAACGGACACCATCATCTTATCTGTAGGGCTTTTGAGTAAGGCGATTTGCATTTCAGATTCAAAACGTCTTGCTAATGGGTTTTCGTATTTTTCTCGTGGTGTTTGCTCATAAGTACTATGCTCAATGGCTGAGGCTATGTTGCAAAGTAGCGCTTGTTGTTCTCCATTTTCAAGTTTTGCTGCTAGAGAGGTTAAAATATGCACCGCTTTCTTAGGATTTTGCTCATGATTTTCAATTAGAATTTTCATTTCTTTAATTGCTTGCTTGATATGTGCATTGTCTGTTGTTTTTGCAAGCTCTATTAAGTTGTGCAAAGCAAAAAAGTAGGCTTCTGTTTTTGATTTAAAGGGGGCGTCTTCAACTTTGATATCACGTGCCATGATGGCCTGTAATGCATCTTTTGCCTGCTGTATATTGAGACGGCGATCTGCATCAGGTTCTGTTAAGCCTTGAATCAGTTCTTGAAATTTTTTTCCCTTGGGTGATTGAAATACTTCTGCATCAAATTTCATGAACGTAGGATGATCTTTTGATTCTCGGGGAAATTCACTCAGCTCCGTGCCAGTAATATAACAATATAAGCTTAGCCCCATAAGATAGGAATGTTCTTTTTCTGCAGAAAACGGCTCCACACCTTCAAATTGTGGGGATTGGAATCCTGGCGTATAGAGTATGTAGTTGTCTTCATTTTGTATCTTATTAGGGTCGACGAGTCCATTTTCAGTATTTAAGAAGGATTTCGTATCAGCAATAAACACTTGATCAAATTCATTAACTAAAAAATTCGTAGGTTTTGCATCTGGAAAAAATTTATGATTTGCTTGAAACCTTAAAAAAATATCGGTCATTTGGCCATAAATGTTGGCCGCATTTAAAAATTGAGTTTCTCTTAACTGAGCAAGTATTCTTTGTTTCTCTTCAAGTGAAACCTCATGGTTATCCGTAAACTCAGCATATAATTTTTGTAATTCGTCCTGTTCAGTAGCTTCAATCCCACCAGCAAGATCTTTCGCAATCAGTGCAATTTTTGCATGCATTTTCAAACCATGAGATAATACATCGCCCTTAGGGCAAAACTCAGTCACTTCGAGACTACAAATATAACCACCATGTTTTCCCTGTATCGCTTGCTGAGATGCATATACCTCTGTAATACTATCTTTTACGTCGGTTAATTTAATATGCTCATACGCTTTTCTGGAGTTTCCCTTATGGGGCGTAATTTTTAAAACTTGCCGCTGACCGGTTTCCATATCGGTAAGTAAATAGTTTTTTGCATTTTCACCACCTAAAAATTTTATATTATATTTTTCTAGTCCAGGGATTACGCTGTCAAATTCATCATGAAATACTTCGGCGTTAAACTCTGCTGGTGTAGAAAGAATATCTGTAATTTTTTGTAGGTTTTCATAGCTGAGGTTGTCTATGTTTTGTGCCAAACTTGCAGCTTGAGAAGGATAAACTTTAGAACGTAATTGAGGATTATTTTCTACTATAGTAAATAACCGATTGTTTATTTTCGCAATTAAATTATTTAATGTTGCTCTATCTTCGATAGAAATCGTTTCCGAGGCGATCAACTCACGAAGAGATTGTTTTAAAGTAGTCAGTTGATAATAATTTTTTTCGCTATCTTCACCAATGATTCTCGAATTAATTTCTTTCAATAAACGAGTGGCTTTTGCAATGGCGGGTGATGTTTGGGCGCCGAAAATTCGCCCAAAAAATTCTGGCTTAGTTTCTTTTTCAAATAACAATGCAGAAGGAATGCTTTCATTCGTTTTACACTGTTCTATATCCCATTGATTCATTTGTCTTGTGCTAAAACCGGGACACCCTAAATCACTAAGTTCTTTCTGAATTTTTTGGGATAAATCCTGATAAAATGGAACATAACGGAAGGAGCCTGCTATGGCTAAAGTAGCGATGTCGCGTCCAATATTCGCATCCATCTTGAGTAGTTGTTGGTGCACCTGTAGTAATGCCTCTGCAGTAGGGACTGTATTATATATATCGATTAAACGATTTAATTTTTCTATATCCCTATTAATATTATCTATATAAGTGTCATCATCATATTCTTTTATAAATAGTTTGGCTTTCTCTAACATAGGGCACCTATAAAGTGTAATTAGGCGGTTGAGTTCATGACAGCGCGAGCAAATTTATTATCAAGATAGTCTTGTAATGATTTACCCATGTTGTCCGTGAGCTCTGGTTGGGCACCAGCTTCGCGGAGCTCATTAACTAATGCTTGAACTCTATCAAGGTTTGGCGCATCGTCTGCTGTCTCGTGTAACAGATTCATTAGGGCTGTTCGTCCATATTTATCTTGTTGATTTACATCGATTCCTGCAACATTAGAAATTAACCACTTAACCAACTCGATATCTAACGACATCAATGCATAATGAAGTACATCTTTTCCATGCTGGTCCTGTAGTTTTGCATTAGCGCCTTTTTGAATGAGTAGCTTCACCTTATTCATGTGTCCTTGTTCTGCTGCTAACATTAAAGGTGTTTTTAAATTAAGATCTTGGGAATCAAGATATGGAGCTCTTGCAAAGCTTTCCAGGGTAGAGTCGCTACTGTACATCGCAGCGTAATGGATAGGTAAACGACCATTTTTATCGGGTATCGCTAATAACGCCTCTTCTTTGATTAGTACATTAATACTATCAATTTGGTTATTTAAAATCGCTGAATGCAATGGCGTATGAGTAGCAGAGTTTTTCTTCTTCAGCAGTTTTGGTTGATTCTGGAGAATGTCTTCAAGAATCGTAGCAAATCCATTTTCTGCCGCAACATGTGCTAATGTATCATCACTGTCATCAGTTACAGTGATGTTTCTTGGATTATTAGCCATTAAATCATAAAATATAGCTTGTTTTCTTTCTATGAAAGAAGACCTGTCTTTAGCTAAAATGGTTGGCGGTATGCTCAGTGCTAAATGAGCTGGAGATTGTTGCAATCGAGTCATTAAGTTAGATTTTGCGCCGTGTCCGAGTAAAACTTTTGCTGTAAAATGATGTCCGTAAAGTGCAGCAAGATGTAAGGGGGTTAATTGACTACTCGTTGTCAGATTAACGGCACTTTTATCTTTTTCTAAAGTTTTATACAAGTAAATATCATATCCCTTCTTGCTTGCGTACTGTATTGCATTCATACCGCCTAAACGATTGAGTTTTTCAGAACATTGAGTGACTGGAATGTCGTCGACTGTATCAAGAAAATGTGAAATTTCTTGTTTGAGAGTTGTTAGCTTTTTATCTGTTGTAACAGAACTATCATAAAGAGGCTGTTTACTAACATTCTGTAGATACCATAGCTCTAATTTGCTTACGTCATGCTGATCAGAAATTTTAGGATTTAATGATAAAGTTTTAAGTAGTTCATCCCATTTTGCCACAGTATTCTCCGATAAATTTTAAATTGGTTATGTTATAAAAATGATAGGTTTTAATGTTATTTATTTACCATGCTTTTTTATAAGTATAATTCAATTCAATCAATTTGATTTTTTTTAAAGCGAAATTGTTTTGTGATGGTTGGTGCGCCTGAGCTATATAGGGTTACGGAATAGCAAAATAAGATGTAATTAGATAAAAACAGGTGTAACTAGAAGAGGAAGCCTGTCGTTATCAGCAATGCCTTTTATTAGGAACAACAAGAAAATACGTGTTTTAATTTTTCTATTAATGATTCATCTTTGGGGGCGGGGTAATTTTGAACGGGCATCAGCTCAGGATATTTTTCAAACATCCAACGCATTGTCGCATCCCAAGCATGATTAATATTTTTTGATACCGTTTCATCGTTTCGAAATAAGTTAAAGAAATCATTATAGTTTCCTGCATGAGAGCCATAAGCTTTATAGAAATTGAGTAAGCCTAAGCGTTCATGAAAAACTGTGAGTACTTCATGAATACTATGTAGGCCTCCACCTACAATAAATGACATAATCGCTAAAATATAATGGTGATGTTCTTCTAGGCTTTTAAATTGTCCCATAAATAACATACTGGCACTTAACAATGATGTCATCCCAGAAGGGCCGGCAACATAAGGAATACCACAGCGAATCAGCGATTGTGTATACTCTGAATCAAGATCTGCTTCCTGACAAATACAATCAGGACTCCATGTCGTTTCAAATAATGGAAAGTTTTCTCGATCTTTTGAGTCAACACAAATACCTAATCTTTGGGAGCTATAAGATTTAAACTCGCCTCTGCCTCTGTCGAAGTATAAAGGGAACGAAGAATAACCCCAGAAAAAAGAACCAATATCAGTCTCTTTATTTTCTAAAGTAAACTGTTTCAGACTTCCTTTATAGTCAAAATTCTTAACGTGATTTTGGATTTCTAGGCTTGGCTCAAAATGACAATAAACATCACGCATCAACATAAAATGAATTAACATTATTCTGGCAAAATTCCGTTGTTCTTTAAGTGTTGCCATAACTTCTTTTATATTGGGAGTAGTTGAATAACGCCCAAAAGCCAAAGGAAGGTTGGGTTTATGCGGATCATTTAGCTCAGGACCTAAATGTTCGAGAAAAGTCTTAAAGAGTTCCTCATCATAGTTTAACTCTATAAATTGAATGATATTGTTACTTACTGTATTGATGCAATCCCATGTTGCTTTGCTGGGATTTTGTAACATTATTGTTGCAATGTTGGATTCAAAAATACGTGCTACTTGACACTCAAGATCTTTCGCACTGACTTTCGTTTTTTTAAAGTAACTTTGAAAAGCAGAATCTTGGATTGTTTCAAGCACATGGCTAATAAAAAATTTAAGCGGTTCTGAAATGTTTGATCGTTGTTTTAAATGATGTTTTAAAGTGAATGCTAGAGTTACAAAAGATTGCTCATGGTTAAGGAATAAATTTTTAAGATCAGGAAGTATTGAGCGAATAAACAGCTTATCTTGGGCGGTTTCTGCTTTATAACGAGATAGCTTTGTTATTAATAAAGCATACACATTAAGTGGTTCTTTGCCAGATAACTGACATACTTCTTGAAAAAAATTGCGCATAAATTTCAAAATGTAATAAAGTGCTCAAAAATCATATTATAACTCACATTTTAAAATATGCGGAGCTCTAATAATCGGTCACATTGATATGACTACCGCCATCTACAAACATAATATCACCAGTAATATAATCAGCCTCAGCCAAGTATAAAACGGCACCAGCAACATCTTCAGGTTTTCCCCAGCGTTTTAATAAGGTACGTTCAGCTGACTTTATTTGTCGTTCTGCTGAATATTGTTCTGGCGGCAAAACAGGCCCTGGAGCTATAGCATTAACCCTGATAGTTGGCCCTAATTCTACTGCAAGATATTGAGTCATGCTTGCTAATGCGGCTTTAGATGTGCCATGAAACATCATATTTTTACGAGGATAAAATGCATATAAATCAATAATATTGATAATTGTTCCTTTCTCCTGTTGTAACATGATTTTTGCAGCCTCATTGGCGCAATACAGGCTACCATATACAGCTACTTCAAACGAATCGTGCAAGGGTTGAAAATCATCGCATGGAAAGGAGTGATGGACATAAAGGGATGCACTATTCACCAATAAATCAATTCTGCCCCAATCGTGATTAATGGCAGCAAACATATCGCGTACTTCTTGAAGTGAGCGAATATTTGCTTTGATTACAAGACATTTTTGACCAAACTGTTCTACTACCTGTTTTACTTCTATGGCTTGCTCATCAGACGCATGATGATTAATGACAATGTCGTACCCGTTTTGTGCTAGTTTTTCAACAATACTTCGTCCAACGCGCTTAGCTCCACCTGTAACAAGTGCCACTTTAGTATCGGATTGCATAGCTATGTCCCTGCTTTTATTTATTTTTATTTATATAGAAAACAATAACTCGAACAAACAGCGTTTTTCACGTTTTCGTACATCTAGACCTAATTGTAACTCAAATTGTTTTATATGCTTTAAAGCTTGATATTTTGATTCCTTGATGCTTTCAATTTCCAACGCAAACAATTCCCTATCTTGAGTAATTGCCTGATATAAAATCACTTCGGCCTCAGGAAAAAGAAAGACTTGCAGATGTTTCATCAATTTATATTCTTTATAGCTATTAAATGCAGTTAAAAATTTTTCTATTGTTTGTAACTGATCACCCTGTTCTTGTGCTAAAGAAATTTCAATCTCAATGCGTGCTTCGCTGTCTTTTCCAGGGGAAAACGATTTAAGAGTCAGACTTTGTTTGTCTTCATCAACTTTATGTCGAATAATAAAATTATTTAACCCATCTACAAGAAAATAACGTTCAGCAACATCAACCTTATAATCACGGAGAGGGTAAAGTCGCATGATGGCTGATTCTGCTTTTTGAAAGCTTTGCTTATTATCAAAGCAAAATTTATGTTCTACTTCAACAAACTTTGCCATATTTATCTCACTACCTGATTGGTTTTACTATAAATAAGTATTAGTGGCGGATAACCATTTTGCAAATTAGTTAGATCCTGCTTATTTTTATTCAGAAGATATGATGTTCTCCTCATTTAACGGATTTTTTTGAAAAAACTTGTAATAAGCAATAAGCCAAGAAACAGTACCGCAGGTGATTAAGCTGAGGATGCAACCAACCGCTAAAATAAAGTCGTTTATGACCCAGGCATGCAATAAGGTGAACAACTGAATAATATTAAACCCCAAAAATGTAAGAAACGACACGCCTTTTGCAGTTTTTACCTTTAACAAGATGAATATTTGTGGAATGTATAAAGCTGCATTAGCAATTAAACAGATTGAAAAACCAACATTAATAATTATTTCTGTAGACCGCATTGTTAGCCCTTGTTTTTTTATTTTTAAGTATAGACTGATCTTATTTGTGTTGTGTCAAAAAAATGAACAGTCATCGATTGCAGGCTGGTGAGAAGGGATAAAATGCAAAGAAAAATCCTATAAGTAGGTTCTCCAATAATATTATATTTTCTACTGTTTTTATTTAAGGATGAATTATTCCCTTATTTCATGAACTAAACTTACAAGTAGCAACAACTATGGAGCTTTGACAATGCAAGCACAAAAATATTCGATTGATTTGGATCAAGAGCAAGAAAGACTAGATGATCAAGATGCAGGAGACGTTATTAAACAGATGTTAGAATTGATTGGAGAAAACCCCGATAGAGAAGGTCTAGTTGATACGCCAAGAAGGGTCGTAGACAGTTGGAAAGAGTTATATGAAGGGTATTCTATTGATCCTGCAAAAGTATTGAGTACGTGCTTTTCAAATAAAAAACAATACAACCAACTTGTATTACTTCGTGATATTGAAATGTTTTCAATGTGTGAACATCATATGTTGCCGTTTTATGGTCGGGTGCATATTGGTTATATTCCTGATAATAAAGTAGTCGGCTTATCGAAATTAGCTAGGATAGTTGAGTGTTTTTCGCGTCGGTTACAGATCCAGGAGCAATTGACGGTACAAATTGCTGAAGCAATACAGACTCATTTAAATCCGAAAGGGGTTGGTGTAATGATTGAGTGCCAACATTTATGTATGGTTGCTCGTGGTGTTAATAAGCAAAATCCCTATATGGTGACCTCGCATTTTATGGGTATATTAGAAACTGATCCAGAACGCAGGAAAGAGTTTAATGAACAGATCACAAGGAAATTATAAAATGGGTCTGTTGTTTCATGTTTCATAGATACTGAATACTATAGCGGACGCTAAGATGATGGAAAAATAATTGATAAAAGCACTAAATAGGAAAGTCAATGGAAGTGAAAAAAAGTAAATTAATTTTGATTACTGGGGGACGAGGGGGCCTTGGTAAAGCATTGGCCGAACAGCTTATCAAGGAGAATGCCACAGTTATCGTTACCTCAAGACACGCAACATTCCAAGAAAATATGACCCTGGTTCCGGGGGATATTCACCTACAACAATTGGATGTAACGCAGGAACACTCTGTACAGCGTCTATTTTCTTGGCTGAATTCGTTGAAGAACCCACTCGATGTGTTGGTTAATAATGCAGGCCTTGGTACGTTCAATTCTGTTGAAAATACATCAACTGATGAATGGGATTTAATCATTAAAACCAATTTAACGGGTGCCTTTTTATGTGCGAGAGAAGCCTACCGTATTATGAAAGAAAATGGCGGTGGTCGCATCATTAACATAGGCTCTATCGCCAATAAAGTAGGACTAAATAATAATCTGGCTTATGGTGCTTCTAAATGGGGGCTAAAAGGCTTGTCTACAAATCTAAGTGAAGAAGGAAAGCCTTATCATATACGTGTCACGCACGTTACTTTAGGCGCAACATATACTGAAATTTGGAATGATCGACCTGGGTTTTCAATAAGCGATATGTTGGACCCTGCGCTTGTTGCGCGATGCTTATCCCATCTGATGTTGTTACCTTTAGAAATCGCTGTTAATGAGATTGAAATATTGCCAGAAAAAGGAATTTTATAATGAAACAATCTAATAAACGGCGCATTGCATTAATTACTGGTGCGGGTGCTGGTATTGGGGCGGCTATTGCAGAAAAAATTATAGAAGCAGTAGATCATTTAATTTTATTCGATCTTATTCTCGAGCCCATCTCGTTGCTTGCGCAAAAACTACAAAAAAAACATAATAAAATCATTCAAGTTTATCAATGTGATGTAGGTGATGGTGTACGCGTAGAACAGATTTTAAACCAGATAAAAGAAACAGGAAACCTCCCCAATATCGTCGTCAATAATGCGGGTTTTGGTGGCTCATTTCATACCCTTGATCAAGTGAGCGATGCCGAGTGGGATAGGGTAATTAATACCAATCTGAGAAGTATTTTTTATTTTGCCAGATACTTACTGCCTGAAATGAAAAAGCAATCATATGGCAAAATAGTGAATATTGCGTCGATACAAGGTTTATTAGGCGCATCCTTATCCTCTACATATGTTGCAAGCAAGCATGGGGTTATTGGTTATACCAAAGCCATTGCAGCGGAATGGGGCGAATATGGTATTAGCTGTAATGCAATTTGTCCCGGATATGTGGACACTCGGATGGGCGTACAAGATGCTGTGATTACTAACCACATGGAAAAAGTAATTCATTTAACCCCAGCAAAACGGATTGCCACCCCTCAGGAAATAGCTGAACTTGCAAATTATTTAATAAGCGATCACGCCGCATTTATTAATGGAGCAAGCATTACTATCGATGGTGGCTTGAGTTGTCATGTGGGTGTTTCATGACGGTATAAGTGCTCTATCAAGTAGCCTGGTTGCTTGCAATCAGGCTCAATAAAACACCCGCTAAATAAAAAATGGCATTTACTTTACAAAAGAGACTATCTTCTAAAGCAATAGCATCGGAAATATCTTTTTTCGCGGTCTCCCTAGGTAGCCCATATTTTTTTGCTGCGTCTCACTTTCATAGGAGTTAATCGTACTTAAATGATGGCGAGAAAGTATTTGGATTTCAGAGGCTACTTCTAAATACCATCTCCTGGCATCGCAAAAATAAACAGGTTGTTCGTTATTTAATCTATACTAATAATAATTTCCTTCTAAATTATTAAGCATCATGTATCAAAAGCTAAGATTTTTTCGTACAGGAGATTCCGTAATCTCTGAAAATAATCTAAAACGATTTTTTGATAATTTCCCAGAAAAAGAATTTTGGCGGTTTTTTGTAGAGCGCGTGCGATATGATTATCGGCAAGAATTATATCGCAAATTGTATGCGAAAATGAACGCTGTACCTGAGGAACAGGCAAAAGAGATCCCGGTTTCTGAAATTCAAGAGATGGTAAAAGACCTTACCATAGGCCATGTATATATGCTTGCAGAACGATTGAGCGACCAGGAAGTTTTAAAGGGACTAGACGATTTATTTCATGTCTCCGATCGAAAAGATGAGCACATTACTTCGCTGTTTAACAAACACCAAGGCTGGCTAGGATTTGAAGATAATGAGCCAGGTTATTTACTCAATGTAACCAATGGGTTTTGTCTGATTGTTGAGCATCTATTGTCTGAGCAACCCCTTACATTGGATTTTATTAAAGAGTTACATAAAATGTGCACTCAAGGTGTGAGGAAAATGTTGACGCAAACTCCAGGCGAATTTCGTGCCAACGGAGCCTCATGGCAAATGGATCTTAAAGGGGATTCGCTAGAGGGATTAATCGAAACGATTAATTACCTAAAATCTGTAGAGGAACGCATGGGAACAGCTGGTGTTGATATTATAATAGAAAAAGATGGGAGTTATGAAAGGATTTCAAGTTTTCTTAATGAGGATACTTTTGTTTTAGCGAATAGAATATGGAGCTGCTTCAATAATGGTGCTGTCATTTATTATAATGCCAGAGAAAACAAACAGTTCGACAGCAGTCAATTTTTACATGATGTATGCACAGAGCATATTCGACAATTAGGACAGTCATTAGATAATGCCATAACAAAAGAAGACAAACTGGCTGCTCTATTTACTTATTTAAAGCACACAGTATTGCATCATCCTTTTCAAGATGGGGTAGGTCGAACTTATTCTATGGTGTTATTGCAATACTTATTAATGCGTGAAAATTTTCTGCCCGTTTTAATTCTTAATTCGAACGCAATTCCTGGACACTCAGTAAAAGAGCTTGTAGATGAGTATTTACGAGCAGAAAAAGAAATGGAGCGAATTCTCGAGGAGCCTCACTATATTTCAAGTGATGAAATGGTAATGCCTAATGTTACTACAGAAGCGCTTTTAGCTGCCTCAACTACCGAGGATGTAGCCATTTTTGTAAAAGCTTTAACGCAGTTTCAGGAAATAAAAAGAAGCTATTTAGAGTGGTGTAGTACACAAGAAAGTCAAAGTTCTACTTTCCTCCATAACAATATGTAGATACAGAATTATTGTATGCTTTCATTAGGTAAGTTGTAGCCTGGTCGCTGTAGGCCAGGCCTACGTTTGCTAAGACGACTTAGAGCGCGTTCTATCCGATTTTTTTGCAAATGGTTTTCTATTGGATTTGTTGGATGGAGACGATGTTTTCATTTTAGCAGGGGACTGTTTTTTAGATTTTGCAGCGATATTGGTTTGGGGTACATTGTGTTTTGGTTCAAAATCTTCTATTTCAATACGGTTTAATTGATGCTGAATTAGTTTTTCTATGGCTTGCAATTGATGTATCTCATCAGCACATACTAAAGAAACGGCCAATCCGGTTGCGCCTGCGCGACCTGTTCGACCGATACGGTGGACATAATCTTCCGCTACTTGAGGTAAATCAAAATTAACCACACAAGGCAATTGATCAATATCGATTCCTCGAGCAGCAATGTCCGTAGCTACTAATATGTGCAATTCTCCTGATTTAAACTCCTCTAAAACCTTGGTACGTTGAGATTGCGATTTATTGCCATGGATGGCGGCAGCATGAATTTGTGCTTCAGCCAATTGCTTAACCAGCTTATTTGCGCCATGTTTCGTTTTTGAAAATACTAAAGTCTGGCCCCATTTATTTTTATGAATCAGATGGCTAAGTAAGGCTGCTTTTCGGCTTTTATCGACTGGGTGTATTGTTTGTTGGATTTTTACTACAGTTGTATTTCGAGGTGTAACATCGATTTCAACAGGTTGATCAAAAATGGTTTTTACAAGACTGCGAACGCCATCATTAAACGTCGCAGAAAACAGTAGATTTTGCCGGTTTCTGGGTAGCCAATTAATGATTCGTTTCATGTCATGAATGAATCCCATATCCAGCATTCTATCGGCTTCATCCAAAACAAGGGTTTCAACTTGATCGAACTGAATGGCTCGTTGCTGATGCAAATCCAGTAAACGACCTGGTGTGGCAACTAATATTTCAACACCAGAACGTAGTCTTATCATTTGTGGATTAATTTTTACTCCACCGAAGACTACAGCGGAGCGTAGTGATAAATGACGTCCATATTGCAGAATACTCTCATGTACTTGGTTCGCTAATTCACGTGTTGGCGTTAGAATGAGCGCATATGTCCTATTGCTTTTGGCTCGAGGCTTTGAGCTAAGCTTTTGCAAAAGAGGTAATACAAAACTTGCAGTTTTACCTGTTCCTGTTTGTGCTGAGGCAAGAACGTCTTTACCTGATAATATCTGTGGAATCGCTTGATCTTGAATAGGAGAGGGTTCTTTATAACCTAATTCGTTAATGGATTGAAGTAATGGCTCGATTAAACCTAGGGACTTAAAACTCATGCTGTTTCCTTTATTTATTGGTATCTGCAAAGGGGAACAGGATGTTAATTTTGTTGCCCAATATGCTCTCTTTGGGGGCAATTATACCACAAGTGTTATAGACTACGTTAAAACATCATAAAATGAAATGCATTCAGGCTGACATTGTAAGTTGAAGTTGATTGATTATCTGAGCTAGTACACTCGTAATTAATGTACAATTATGGAGCATCATGGTACTATTCGCGCTTGAAAAAATTGTAACTGTTCCAAGTCGGAGGCAAATGAAAACAACTGCAATGGTACCATCCAATGCTATAAATCCTTTTGATAGTCTGCCGAATGAAATACTGCACTATTTGCTTCGTTTTAGCAATCATCAGGCCATGCTAGTATGCAAACGCTTTCTGAATGCTGATAGAGTAGCAACCAAAAATGAAGCGCGCGAGTCATTCAATGACTACCTAAGAACAAGAACGATAGACTTGGGCTCAGTAAACCCTCTAAAAATAATACATTTTATAACTGTTTTTGCGCAGAATGAATTACCTAAAATATCAGATTCAGTCGAAAAAACGGCCAGTATTGGTATCTTATTAGTACAATTGTATGAAGTGCTGTATTTCTATACCAACCATAACCAGATTAAATTTACACTGCCACGCGAACCAGACATACTAGAGAGTTCTGCATTGGCAGTTTCTTATTTTATTACTTCTAATGATGAGAGTGATTCCCTAAGGACCTCTATTAGTGAACAAGACATTGAGCAGATCAAAGACGATGTAGGTGATATGCTGGTTTTTCTTAGCGATAAAAAAAGTAAAAAAAACATCAAAACAGGTTATTTTAATGGAATTGTCACAGGTATGCTGCACGATTTCCAAACTGGCTTGAAGCATGCATTGGCTAATACATCTGGCTATAACTTACGTTTTTTTAGTTTTACCGCCACTGAAAGTAAAGAGCAAATGATTTTGCGTTTGCTGAATCAATGCGCTTCTATGCTTGAAAACCAGCTCTTTACACCTCAACCAAGCTGCACCTTATTTTAAGATTGAAACTGTAAGGATAATAGGAAGCCACATAGGAGTATTGCCCGCAGGGTCTCCCTAAAAAGCAATTTTGCTGGCGTGTTTTTGCCAAAATTTTGAAAAATTTTGGTGATTTTGATAAACATCTTGCCAGCGGACCCATCCAAAGTGATATAAATGACTCGATTTATTTTCTCTGAAATAGGGGGCTCTCAGCCAGAGTAAATCCTCTACTACAATACAAGAATTCAAAATTTACAATGACCAAGAGTCGAATCAACATAAAAACCTCCATTTCAAAAAAATTGTCTTGAGGTTAGAGTAAAAAATTCTATAAATTGAAAAGATGCTTATACGAATTAACGCGAAAGCCATTGATTGATTGCATCTTTAGTTTCATCAATTACTTCACATAACTGTTTATAAAGTGGTTCAAGAAATTTTTGATACCCGGCTTTATGATATCGTTCAAGATATTGACAGGCATGGATTAATTTAAAAGCGCCACAATAAACTAAGCCCCCCTTCATTTGGTGGGCAAGCTTTTCAATTGATTCCCATTCTCCAGAAGCATATGCCTTTTCCAGGGCCTTAATCGTCTTGGGTATTTCTTGTTCCATCATAAACTTTAAATTCTGAGTGAGTAAGGTCGCATTATTACCCATGCTTGTCAGCGCACTATCAGCATCTAATAATGGAAAGACATCTAGTTTAAATAGTTCTTCTTCTGTATCAGGCAAATCAGGACCAAGCTTTTTTGACTTATTTTGGGGAGTAGAACTGGCGGTTTGCATTGTGGTGGTAAGGTAAGTTGATTTAATTTTTTCTAGAGTTTCTAAGTTTAATGGCTTGGTAAAAGCGGCATTCATCCCTGTTTTGATGCATTTATTTTTTATTTTATTTTCATCATGACCTGTTAGTCCAATAATCGGAACGGGTATTTTGTGATGTTTTTTTTCATGCGCTCTTATTCTTTGTGTGAGCTCGAGGCCTGATAAGCCTGGAAGTGCCAGATCTGTAATAATTAAATCAAATGTTTCTGTTTTAGCCAGCTCCAGTGCTTGTTCTGCATCGTTAGCACTGCTATAGCGAAGGCCTGCTTGGTTAACTAAACTTTCAAGAGAAACCAACGCAATGTAATTGTCTTCAATAAGCAATAATTTTGGTGCATTTGAGGGGGCTTCAGAACGTAGAGGCGGGGGAGTTACTTGTAATTTTTCCTTGTTATTTAATAACATTTGATTATGGTTGTCATCGCCAATTTTTAATAAGAGATCAAAATAAAACGTCGTTCCTACACCGGGTTCACTCGTTAATAGAAGTTGTCCACCTAATAAATTTGCATAAGATTGTGCGATGTGTAAACCCAGACCATGTCCTCTATATACTCCTTTATATGAGGGGGTGCCACGGAAAAATTTATTGAATACTTTATCTTGTAGTTCATAAGGAATACCAATACCTGTGTCGGTGACACTAAAGTGTAGCAATGCGTGTGTTTTCATTTGCTTGAGGAGCATTACCTCAATCGTAATATGGCCTACCTTTGTAAATTTAATCGCATTACCAAGCAAATTTAATAAAATGCGACGTAGTTTCAGGTGATCACCGACTAAAGAAGGAGGGATGTTCTCATCTATATGAGTTTTTAAATCAATACCTTTTGTTATCGTAGAGGGGCGTACAAGTTGTAAAATTTCTTGAATGATTTGATTGAGCTCGAAAGGTTCTTCGTGTAACGCTGCTTCATTGACGTTTTCTGCCGAAACTGTGTCCAATATTACGTTTAACATATTTAGAAGTTGTTTCGCACTATCGCTTAACCATTGGGCATATTGTTTTTGATTAGGATCTTCGACTATGTCCTCTAATAATTTTGACATTCCTATAACCCCTGTTAGGGGAGATCTGATGTCATGACTCATATTGGCCAGGAATTCAGTTTTTAAACGATTTTGTTGCTCGAGTTCTTTATTTTTTCTTTGTAATTGCTCTTCGAGTTGTTTTTGTTCCGAGATATCACGTACAGCGGCTAAAGCCAACAAACCGTCCTCGGTTTCCAATGGACTTAAACTAATCGCAACGGGAAACTCATGTCCCTTTTTATGCTGTCCATATAACGCTAAGCCTGCGCCCATAGGCCTTACTCGTGGCTCAGAAAAATAATTATTACGATGATGAACATGATTGCCATGAAAGCGTTCAGGTATTAAGCATTCTATATTTTGGCCAATGAGTTCATTGGGTTTGTGCCCGAACAGTTGTTCTGTACGATTATTAACTAAGACAATTTCTCCCTCATTATTAATAACAACCAAACAATCAGGGGTGGCTTCTAAAATGGATTTAAATTTTGCTTCGACTTTTTTACGGATGCCAATGTCTCGTACAGCAGCGAGGGCAAAAGTGCCATCATCTGTTTTAAGTGGGCTTAAGCTTATTTCTACAGGAAATTCAGTGCCATTTTTTTTTATGCCAAATAACTCTAATTCTGAACCCATGGAGCGCATTTTGGGTGCTACAAAATAATGATCACGATGGTGTACATGTTTGCTGTGATAGCGTTTGGGCATTAATTGTTCCACATGTTGACCCAATAATTCAGTCCGTGCATATCCAAATAATTTTTCTGTTTGGCCGTTAATTAAAATAATTCGCCCATTATTATCAATAATAACCAAAGCATCTGGCATTGATTCTATGATGCTGGAAAGATGAAGAAAATAAGATAATTGACTGTCCATTGTCCCTCTGTATCAGTTGCACTGTTTATTGCCATTGAGAATAGGTGAAAGAACTTGCTTCTAATAATTACTAAGGAATTAGATTTTGGCAATTTGAAAAGTATAGAATATATACTTGGAAATTTGAATCATAGATTCTACTGCTATCTTGAGCAGGATTGTCTCTTATAAAGTCAGTTTTTCAACGTTGTATGTGGATGAAACCCTATTGTTCTCGGTGCGTTAAGTGCTGACTGCCCAGTTATTTTATTTGCTGATCACGATAAAAAAGTCATTGGCATAGCGCATGCTGGTTGGCGATCTGCAAGGGCAGGCATTATAGAGTCTTGCGTACACACGATGTTTTCGCCGGTAATCTTTTCGGCTGTAATTAGTCCTTGCATTACGCAGCCATCTTATGAAGTGGATTCTGAATTCTATAAACAAATCATCAGTGACTCCCCCATGTACTCAGAATATTTCAATTGCTGAAAATTCGTGATGCATCCATATTGTTCTAGCCTGCTTGAGCAAATACATCCTCTGAATAAAGTTGATGTAAATCTGACGGATATAGGATCACAAAATACGTAGTCAATGAAACGTTCCTTTAACATTGTAAATGTTACTCTTGATATACCAACTGAGTAAAAGGAAATATAAATGGCTACTCTATACATTTCGCATCAATTGGCGTTGGAGCTCAAAAAACTACCGCAAGGAGTTGAAAAACTATTTCCAAATTGCTTGCGAGGAATCCCCAAAATTGTTGATATTTTATATGCAATAAAAGGTAGCCATTTTAAAATATTCAGCCACAGAGATTCCCTAAAAGAATATGGCCTGTCAATAAAATATGAAATTAATCATCTTAAAATCAACTCAATAGAGGATTTCTTTAATGCGGGATTAATGGAGGATTATCTTCAAAAAATAATTGATATGTTTGGAAAATATCCAAACACAATTTTTGAAAGTGAGAAAATTTCTCTTGGAGTTACAATAAATATCAAAGAATACCTTAGCGCTTACATGCATAAAATCCAAAACATCAGAGCGAGGTATTTGATTGAGCATATTAATGAAATATATAAGGAATACTGTAATAGGTATGATCAAAACAAAGATGTCAGTTCCGAATGTAATCTAATTATTCATTTTATAGGAAAAATATTTCCAGAAAATCAAGATGAGAATATTACCAACGCAATTGAAGCCTTTAAAACATTAACTTTACCCAAACCATTAAAAACCGAAACTATGGGTTCGATGGAAACTTTTCCTGTTGAACAGGAGAAGAAACGCGAGCATAGTCATCGAGAGCTCGCTAAGACAAAGAGTGAGACAATTACTTACAAAAAATCACCTTCGAAACATGTCATGACCGTACCTGAGTTGGATGCACAGGAATATGTACCTACTGAAAATATAGTGGTAAAAAGCAAGAAGCATAGAGCAAGCCACTTACCTAAACTACATGTACCTAGTGTGTCTAAAAAATTAAGACCAAGTCATAAAAAGAAAACGACACAGATCGGACTAGAGCAAGATATTCAGGACTCCGTACCAACAGAAACAATCATATCTGAAAAAAGTTCCAGGTTTAAAAAGCTTAAAAAAATATCATTATCACCAATGAAATTTAAACGAAAAAGTGAATCTAAGTCGAACAAGATTGAAGAGCAACTTGAGGATTTTTTAGATAAGGAACCCTCTGACGAAACAACAATAATCAATATAAAGAAAATTTTGGCAAGTTCTAGTGTACACCAGGAACTCCCTCTAACAACAATTGCGGATTTAAGAAGAGCTGCTTTTGATCAGGAGTTTGCTCAGGAAAAACAAAAATTACGAGCGCTTTTTGATCATAAAAAGACGAGTATTGGTGACTTACAAGAAGGTTTTAAAAAACTGTGTGCAGAAAGAGAAAAACGCAATGCGAATACTTGCCTTAGCTACACAGAAACACCTGAAAGCCTTTGTAATGCGCTCTATTGGAAAATAGCTTATGAGCTCTTTCAACCTGATTCATTACACGATATCTGTAAGATTTTGTTGCCTGGTGTTAAACAAAAACTGAAAGTTGATGTCCTTTATAACACAAACTCCAGCCCAAGGCCTGTACCTGTACTGAAATGTAATGTCACCGATTCTCCATTCAGCATGTTTGATCCGGCCGATGAAGTAATAACAGAAGAAGTATCAGGCCAGCTCGCATCTTTTACCATAGAGGGTGACACTCTTTTTGATGTGAAACAAATTGCCCGCTTTCCTTTTTCGTTGCATAGGCAATTTTATGATTACCTTGATTCGAATACACAATTAAGAAGCGCTATTTATCAAAAAAGCAACGATCTACAACAGCTTCTAGTTGATATTTTGAACGTTAATGAAAACGGAACTCCACCCCTGGTAGTTCTGAACAAATTAATTGATGGACTGGCACTAGGCAGTAAAAATCTTCGCGGTACTGAAGAATATGCCACAGTTGAGGCTGAATTAGCTTATGAAGCCTTCTGTTTCTATTTAGAAAGCTTACCTGAAAAATATAAAAATCAATTATTACAACTGACATCACCTCAAGATAAAACTATTGCGCAGGTAATAAAAAATCTGGGTGATCGCTCCGCTGGTTTTGCTCGTTGCACGCAAACTGCTGTGACTGATTTATTTCATATTATCAATAATCCAGACAATAAAGATTTTTTAAGCCGACCGCTTAAACTTCAGTCGGAGGATCTGACACAGATTATTGCACGTTATAGACATAAAGAGCTGAAGGTTGTAGGGCAAAAAAATCCTAATTTACCAGTTGATATTAAAGAGAATCTCTATAAGAAAATGACTGTAGAGTACCATACACTTACTGGACTTTTGCTTGAGTTACCTACTGATGAATATGCATCTTTCATAAAAAATGCCAATTTCAAGATTATCCTAAACGAACACAATAATTCCGCAGATTTTAATAAAGTAACCAAACAGCAAGCATCACAAATTATTCACGATCTTTTTGAAAAATTATCACCATTAGATCATCGAGCTAAGAAAGTAATTTGCTGTTTTTGTTGGTTATATGGTGACCGAAACGGATTGGAAAAAGTTGCTAAAGAACTAAAGAATGATGACTTAAATAGCCATGATATGGGAGTTAATCTTAAAGAGTTATTTGCTTCAATGCCAAAGCATTTCGGATGCGAATTACTCACTTTAAGTGACAGGACACCGCTTGGTGATAATTCACTTTACCAGCATATTTATGTTTTACATGGAGATAAGCTTTATTATTACGACAGTAATTCAAAACAAACAGAACTAACCATTGATAGTGAGAGCGCAAGGAAAAAACGTTTATTTTCTGATATTAAAAAAGAGTTCCCCGCTGTTAGTGGGCATCGTATCAAAGCAACAAATTCCTGTATGACTTTGATTAATGAGGCCTTTAATAGCAATGCAGAGCGTACTGAAAAAAAACCAGAAACAAGTCATATAGAGGATGACGCGTTAACACTTACGAAAGTTCATAGCCCATCACATGACAATGGTGAGCAAACTGTTCCTGTATCAAGGAATACAGGGAACACGCATGATACTACACCTATTCATAGTGATGCTTCTCCTTTAAAAAGAGAACAAGTTGGCATAAAGGGAAAGTCAGTAACAAATACAGAAGCGCAAAAAATTGAAGAAGTTTCTATCTTTGACATTGCATACGATGTGCTCTTATTTATTGCTGGAATGGCAGCAACGGCAGGTCTTGGTGCATTTATAGGTACACTTATTGCTCCGGGTATTGGTACTGCGATAGGTGCTGCAATTGGAGCAGGTGTCCCAATTGTAACGGGGCTAGGCGCGTTATTGTATAATACCTGTGTTAATTCATCTGAGGAAATTGAGTCTTTCATTACTGAACCAACTGGTCCAGTTGTCCCGCTTTATCAAAATATACATATGCGACCAAATCCTGAAAAGCAAAGACAAGCTAAACGAGAAGCTACTTTAAGCGCAGAGACTCCTTTAAAATCAGATCAAGTGTCAAGTTCGGAGTTTATAAAAGTTGAGGAGGATGATGGTTTAACTCAAGTTTCCTTTCAAAAATAAGGCTGGATAGTAGTGCCGTGTTAATAGCTCTTTTCTATGTGGATATATATCCAGTGATTTGAGTTCATTAAAAAATCAGCATATGCTTTTTTTATCACTTAATGGACTTTGCTCTATAAAATGCGCAGAATTGATGTGGGAGCTAATGAAGATAAGGGCAAAGGATTATGCCAAAAAACTATAAATTCCATGATGACGATGATAATAGTTCTGAGGAGTCGTGTTATGAAAGCGAAGAAGGAACGGAATATTATCCAGTAAAAACCATTGGCTCTGGAACATACGCCAATGCAAGAAAGTTCCAATCTGCTGATGGCCAAAGATCACAAGCAGTGCTTAAGCCTCTAGATCAGGATAATATTGATTATAAGGAAGTTTATAATAAATATAAATTTTTCAAGACTCTGTACCCCACACAGAATATTAAATTAATAAAACGTGAAGATACTTATAGACTGGTGCTTCCATACATTGCTGGCATACCTTATGAGAGTCTGCATTTCACTAGCAAAAGACAACAAATAAAACTTTTTATTTCTGCAATTGAAGCATTAAAAGATTGTCATAATAAGGGATTTATTGTTCTGGATTTAAAAGCAGATAATATCCATTACGACATGAGTTCTGGTAAGAGTTATTTACTTGATGGTGGGCTTTCAATAAAGGAAAATAAGCTGCTCGATTCCGATATCTTTGCTGTAGAGACAAACGAAGAGAGGATATCAAAAAGAAAGAAATATACACAAATTGCACCAGAGTGTTGGTCACAAACGCCGATACCTGCTAAAAAAAGCATGGACGTCTACGCGCTGGCTTCTATGATGCAATCTGTATTAAAGAAGCCTTCCCCTGATATCAATCGTCTCATTCAATCATGCCTAGTTCCTCGACCAGAACGAAGGCCTACTTTACATACGCTGGAAAAACAACTTCGAAAACTATTACTTCCTCAAAGAAATCAGACAAATGAGGTGCCTCATGAAAAACGCATAAGTAATAAAAAAAACAAATATGCCTATTCTTTGAAAATACTGACAGCAAACAATATTGTACCCACAAAAAAACAATATAAAAGAATTAGAGAAAATAATAATATTCAAAAGGCTATAATTGATTTTAATAAAGCATGTACTCAGCTCCATGGGAGCCTTGATATAATAAAACACATTTATTTTAGTATTTATAAAAGAGAAACTTTAAGCTTAATACTCCGTGGTGCTATTGAATTTAGAAAGGAATATCCTGCTATTGAGAAAAGGGCTATGGTCTTTATTAATACGGCATTGTTTAAACAATTTATTCAGATTCACGCCGGAATGATTGTAACAACGCTATGCAGCTCCAAAACAGGATTAGCTACAACATCTACTTCGCATCAATCCAGGAGTAGCCTTTTATTATTTCAAGCGCCTAAAAAAGTACCTGAACGTGATGAAACACTTTGGTTGAGTCAAATGGATCAACCAATTCGTTAACGGCATTTGATTAAATTGTCATTCCTGCCATTCGTAGGAATGGCAACAAATTCCTGGGATACACCGGCTCGGGATAGGTAATAACAAAAGAAGCCAAATAACCGTAAGCTGGGCTGTTAAGCCCAGCATTTACGGAATTAATTTTTATGCTCTAAAATGTCCATTCACGAAACTCATCACTGTAAGTTCAATTAACAAATACTTTATCCCTTGTTCTTAAAGATATGGGTGTTGTGGCATGCCGGGCTTAACAGCTCAGCCTATGGTTATTTAGTTTTGTCACGAATCACCTAAACATACAGGGATGGCGTGCTGGCTACAGTGCGAACTCTTATGCCAAGCCTATGACTAAAATGCCGATGAAAATTAAGAGCCCACCAATAATGACTGAAAGATTCACATGCACTTGATTAAATAAAAACCAAGTAAAAATAATGGTAAATATGGGGTACGTTAATTCGACGATACCTGCAATTGTAGCATTTTTAAGATTGATAGAGGCAGCGATAAAATAACTGGCGACGAGCACGATTACTATCTCGGCTATAGTTAATAAGAGCAAACCAGAATCTGTTGTTAGAAGTTCAACATCTCGTTTCATAGTAGTAAAAAATGAAATGCAGGTAAACAATACAGCACCAATTGTCATTTCCAATGCTAATAGAGTCACGGGGGAAATGCTGTTTAATATTTTTTCAGCCAAGGCGTAATTAAAACCCCATAAAATGGCAGCAAAAATAGCAAATGTGAACCACATGACTTACTCCTGAGAAACAGATTATCTTGTTATTTTTTTAACGAGGACAGGCCTTTTAAAGCAATCTGGGGCTTAAATTGAATGATTATTATAACATCAAATAGATAAAAAATCAATCACATAGGGGTGGATTGGAGTAGTAGTCATCTTTACAAACAAAAAATTATCAAGAAATGCTTCGGAGGTACTCACGGCTGTAACACTCATTTTCAATGAAGACTTGATGTAATAAAAGCTCAGTTTGGTGAATTTCTTTACTCTTCATTAAATAATGAGTATAACGCTCTAAAGGGGCTGGCTTTTGCGGTTATTGGCAACGAGCGAGGAATTTTAATCAAAGCTAGAAAATCTGGTAAAATCCCCAACGAAGTCTTTTATCTTCTTTGAGATGAGCTTGATATAGAAGAATTACGAGCAAAGACTTGATGCTTATAATTACCGATAGCAAGGTATGACTTATGTTAGCCCTCAAATTTGCAAAAATTTATAAATATGATTCTTCATGAGAAGTAGGAAAAACGTGCCATGTTAAAAAAAATATCTCAAGCTGAAATCCAACTGGCTCGACAAGCACTAAGTCTTCTGGATCCTTCTCTTGCCAGAGCAAATGAGGTCATACCTATATTGGATTGGCGAACAAGGGCAAGCGGTTTTGCTGGTCTGGTGCGACTTATATTGGAACAACAGGTGTCAGTTGCTTCCGCCAATGCGATCTGGAGTCGACTTGAGATGGGACTAGTTATAGTTAATCCACAGCAGATTCTCAGTAGAACAATTGAAGAACTAAAGACTTATGGTCTGTCCGCACCAAAAGCACGCTACATTCATGGACTTGCTCAAGCGTATGAAAAGGGGGAAATCGATTTTGAAGCGCTTAAAGGACTTGATGATGAAGCAGCAAGTGCCAAGCTTGTAACATTAAAGGGGATAGGGCGATGGACTGCGGAAGCCTATTTAATGTGGTGTGAAGCACGTACCGATGTATTTCCCGCTGCAGATATAGCATTGCAAGAAGCAATTAGAATTCTTGACGGTGTTGCGAGCCGTCCTACAACTGAAGAATTATACTTGAGATCCAAGAAGTGGAGCCCATATCGAAGTTTTGCTGCCGATCTGCTTTGGGGCTATTATGGAGCCATCAAAAAAAATACGATTCCTATGCCGCAAGGTGTGCAGCCCTTGAAAAAATCAACTCGATCTACAGAGAAAACAAATGCAAGCGATCGATGATGTCAGGAAATTTTTAGGTTCGGTTATGAATGCTGAGCAAGAGTATTCTGGACTGGGGGAAATCCTAGAAAACAAGAATCTGCCTTCAAGAACGACAGCCTTTATTTGGTGCATCTTGGTAGTTGGTCAGTTGTTGGTGCTGGGAAAATGAAATTATTTTTTCGGAGGAATGTCACTTTTTCTTACAGGAGCCGAGCAATTTTTCGGAGCTTCATTGGCTTTTCATTCCTCTTTTCCCTGGGATTCTCCTTCGCTCAAACCCTTCCATTGCATGTGGATGGTTCTATCTTAAGGGATTCCAATGGGCAGGCTATCATCTTGCGTGGGATCAATCACCATGGTTTCCTTGATGTGCCTGATGGGGCTTGGGATCCTCCGGGTTTACCCCTCTATTCAGGAATGGGCCATTGGGATCCAGAAGTAGTGAAGGAAACCTTGGATTCCTACCAAAAGCTTGGGTTCAATGTGGTCCGCCTCCACACGGTGGTGGATTGGTGGAAGAATAATCCTGTTACCTACAAAGATCCTTATCGGGAGGTGACCTACCAGGAGACATACCGTCAAATGATACAGGACACGGTAAAGTGGGCCGGAGACAGAGATCTTTATGTGATTTTTGATTTTTTTGCACTGAAAAATGTTCAAGGGCGCCAATCAGGCCAGGAGTCCCTTCCATGGGCCCCTTGGGGGAGATTTCCCGAGGTTGTTCGAGATCGCTCTGAATTTATTGCTCTTTGGGATTCGGTGGTAGACCAATTAGGTGCTTATCCAAATGTTCTTTTTGAGTTATATAACGAGCCGCATGGGGATAGTCAAGCTGAGGAGGAATGGTTCAAATTCGTCGAAGAAGTTCTTCCCATCCTCCGTCACCGGACGAGCAATCCAGTGATTGTTCAATGGAATTATGACTGTTGGGTCAATCTCGATTACCCACCACCATCCCACCCTGCATCCACCTTGGAATGGATTGAAAAACATCCTTTGAAAGATAACAATTTAATCTATGGGGCTCACCTGTACCGAAATTCCGGAGGAGGATCATCGGGACTGGCTCACCGAGGAGTGAGCTCCATTGTCAATCTATGGGAACGAGGTGATATCCTCCAGGCCCTCCAATGGGCTCTTTTTCCAAAGGTCTTAAAAACAGATAAAAAGCTGATTCTTGTGACAGAAATTGGAGCTTATCTTTCCAATGGAGAAGAAGACCAAGAACATGAATTGGAGTGGTTGAAGAATACTCTCTCCATTCTCAACGAGTGGGGAATAGGTTATGTGGCTTGGGCCTGGCGATCTGACCAACAACTAGGACACGGAATGCTTCACGAAGGATATCCTAACCGGGCTGGCAGTCTTTTTCTAGAGTCTCTGAAAGATCTGAAAAACCCTGCTAATACATCAATATCCTAGTATCAAAGCATCATCAGAGAGGATGATTTCGATATTATTTCGCTTTTTTAGTGCTTCTTAATAATCTGACACAATTTGCAATGTGTGACCTTTGTTTGTTGATCATATGATCTTAACCAGTTGATTGAATATGAAAATTGGTTATTTATTGAGTAGTTCAACAAAATAAAAATTAGTCTATAGTATAATAAATGGTTTATATATTTGCCAAAACCAACGCTTTTATAAAATATTTTTTGAGACAATGTCGCTATACGGAGTAAAGTATGTATCCAAAATTAGCTCTAATACATAAAGTTGTATTTCTTGTTGCTGGTTTAGGGATTCGATTTTACCAGCTACAAAAGCCTCTGCTAAAGAAATGTTACCTGTTATCTGAGACATTAATCGATTCGATCAACCAGGCGTTGAAAGTTCAAAAAAAGTACTTAAACAAAAAGCAACATAAAATGCAATACCACTAAAAGCCTAAACTGGGAGTAAAAAAAGATGCATCAGGACAAATCTATCAAATTATCCCAGAAAACAACGTACCGACAAATACAAGTTCCTAGCACTGTTTTTAAAGCCTATGATATTAGAGGGATAATAGGTAAAGAATTATATGAGGACTCATTTTATAGTATTGGTTTGGCTTTAGGTTACTATTTAAGTAAATTACAACGTCAGAAAATTGTACTTGCTCGCGATGGTCGCATAACTAGTCCTGTTTTAGCTTTAGCCTTAAAACAAGGATTGCTTGATAGTGGCATTGATGTTTTTGATATAGGCTTGGTCACCACACCAATGATGTATTTTGCAACACATACTAAAGGTATTGATTCTGGTGTAATGGTTACTGGAAGCCATAATCCAATTAACTATAACGGCATCAAAATAGTATTGTCTGGTAAGACTTTAATGCAAGAAGATATTCGTATTTTATACACCATGATTGCTGAGGGTAAGCGAGTTAATGGATGTGGTAAAGAAATAGAGCTAGATATCATGGAAGAGTATACAAAACGTATTGTAAGTGACATACAAATAAAGCGTTCATTGAAAATTATTGTGGACTGTGGGAATGGCACTGCAGGACTAGTCGCCCCGCAAGTGTTTGAAAAATTAGGTTGTGAAGTCATTCCGCTATATTGTGATGTAGACGGTCGTTTTCCAAATCATCATCCTGATCCAACAATAGAAGACAATTTAGTTGATTTAAAAAATGAAGTTATTGCGCAAAAGGCCGACCTTGGTTTTGCTTTTGATGGTGATGCCGATAGACTTGGTTTAGTGACTAATACTGGCGAAACGATACATCCCGATCGTTTGATGATGCTATATGCTCGTGAACTCTTAACTAGATGTCCAGGTGGCGTTATAGTTTTTGATGTTAAGTGTTCCAATAATTTGGCAGCAGTGATTAAAGATGCAGGGGGAATAGCTAAAATGTGTCCTACTGGACACTCTATAGTGAAGGATGTGATGAAAAAAGAAGGAGCTATCCTGGCCGGTGAAATGAGTGGGCATTTGTTTTTTAAGAATCGTTGGTATGGATTTGACGATGCGCTTTACAGTGCCTGTCGTTTGCTGGAAATCATTACCTCATCTAATCTAACAGCAAGTGATCAATTTAAATTAATTCCTAAAAGTGTCGGTACATCTGAGCTAAAAATTGCTATGCCAGATGAGAAAAAATTTGAGTTTATGCATCGTTTTAGGGAGAAAGCACAGTTTCCTCAAGCACAAATTATTACTATTGATGGAGTACGCGTTGAATTTGCTACAGGTTGGGGCATACTACGTGCTTCTAATACCACTCCGTGCTTGGTGGCTCGCTTTGAGGCGGTAGATAAAGAAAGTTTGCTCCACATTCAGCAACTATTTAAAACACAAATCCTCTTATTAGAACCGAAACTGGCGCTGCCATTTTAGTACCCATTACATCAATGCCAATTGATCATTTCTTTTTTTTGAACCAATCTACTACTTTTTTCTTGAACAAAGAGGTGTTTGCATTAGTTTTAGTAGTACGAATCCATACAAGCCCTCCTTCCCCTAGATACATACTAAATCCAATTGTGATAGGAACAAGCCAGAAAAACCACCAAAACATGGCAAAAATTGGATTCACTCGGAACATGTACCAAATTCGCGAGGACAGATTATCCAGCACTAGACTCGTTCGTTTCCACGTTTTGTAATAAAGGAATGATTGTTGAATAATACAAGCTGCTATGTTTATTATGCTAAGTATGATCAACCACATGGGAAAGATGTTGCGATTGTGAATCCAGGCCAATAAGGCCCATACCCCCGTAGGTAGGCCAATTATATTAAACCATAGGCAGAGGCAGGGTAGAAAGTTCATCCACGCTAGAATTTTTTGACGTCTACTCATACCAAGGCGTGACAACGGCTCGGTTAGACTTTGAAAAAATCCGCAGATCCATCGCTTTCGTTGAGTAACCCCACCCATGAAAGTAAGGGGAACTTCTTCAATAACAGGTTTTTCAATGATTCCAAGTTTTTTTCCATTCATCCAAAATCGCATACCGACTTCAGGATCTTCTATTGCCATCCAAGGATGAAATCCACCAAGATTGAGTAAATCTGATGCTTTATAATAAAGTGCTTTCCCTAACACCCAATAAGGGTGCTTTCCATTAGCAGATAAATGAGGATATTTTAGTCCATCCCATAACATATGATCAAATGCATGAAAACTTGAAGGCCATGTTTGATTCAGATTACCTGCAATATTTGTAGCCTGTAATACGTCATAATGTCGAATGCCAACTGCAGCGTCAAGGAAATGATCTATAGGTAAGCACGTGTCTGCATCAACATAATTAACGAGAAAATCTTCTTTTCCATCAAACTGCTGGGCAATGTGATAAAAAGCATAAATGAGCTGGCGGGTCTTTTTAGGTGGGAGATTAGTGACCCCAGCGTGTTTTCCTAGATGCCACCAGTACGCTTTTTCATTAGCACTCCAGTTGTCCCACACGATTTGCCAAGAAGGATCATCAGTAGGAGGTACCTCCATGATTTCTAAAAAATCAAATGTCTTTTGTAGATCCCTCAGTTTTTCTATCGTCTCAAAATCATTCGAATTAGGAATTGCAATAATGCGGTATCTATCTTTAGGATAATACAGCTTCTCAAACGATTTCATTGTTGTATACATTGTTCCTTCTGGTTCTTTCAAAACCGGATAAAACAATACAATAAAAGGAAATTCATCCTCACGCGGGTCAATGGTTTCTTTCGTATCCACCCAATTCACGGGGCGGGAGTATAAATATAAATCCACAAGAAAAGAAAGCGAATAAATAATTTGTACAAAAGCATATAATGTTGTCAAAGCAATGAAGTAAGGTTCTGCCATAACTATTTCCCCGCCACTATTGATGAATCAAAAGAGTTTTTTACCAATGGTCCTAGAACTTATTTTACCCAGTTGATTAATTCCATCATTCCTTCTGTAAGATTTTTTTGAGGTTTAAAACCATAAACTCGCTCAATTTTTTTGATATCTGCAAAACAATGCCGAATATCCCCAACCCTATATTCATTTGAAATTACAGGCGCAATTTTTTTATTCATTAGGCTTGCAAGCGTTTCCGCAACCTGCTGGATGCTCACAGCAGAACCGCTTCCCACATTAAAAACATCATATACTTCTTTTTCATTCTCTAAGACACAAGCAAATGCATTGGCGACATCGCTAACATGCACAAAATCACGCTGTTGCTTCCCATCTTCAAACACTAAAGGGGGTAAATCCTTCAGCAAGCGAGCAATAAAGATAGCTCCCACTCCTGTATATGGATTGCTCAAGGCTTGACGAGAACCATAGGTATTAAAAAGTCTAAGGGCGACAGTAGGGATATTAAGGGCTCTTCCCACAACGAGGAACATCTCTTCGTGATCCCGTTTATTAATTGCATAAATTGACGCTGGCATTAATGGTTTTTCTTCTGTGGTAGGAATAGGAATTAGGATTTCACCATCGTGATACAGTTCCCATTTTTTTTCTTTGAGCTGTTTATTGTTCCTAAGACTTGGCGCAAATGTCAGAGGGCCTGCGGCTGTTCGATATTGTCCTTCACCATAAATAGACATAGATGATGCAGTTACAATCTTTTTGACTGAATGATTTCCCTTTGAAAGCACTTGAAGCATAACTGCTGCTGACATAGTATTGTTTTTAGTATAGTCAACAATATTAGCCATACTTTGCCCCACACCAACAGAAGCAGCTAAATGAACAAGGTGGGTTATTCCCTTTAAATTCTTTTCAAATTGGTCTTCTGAAGAAAGGTCGCCTTTTATTCGTCGAGCACGTTTATTTAAGTAAATAGGCCATCCTTCTGAATCCTTTTCTTCATCATGATGAACTTGATCCACTAAACAATCCAAAATTGTAACTTCATATCCTCGATCAAGAAGCCGGTCCACAAGATGAGATCCAATAAAGCCTGCACCACCGGTGACTAATACGTGACCCTTTCCCATATAAAAATGTCTCCATCAGTTTATACTTTATAAATAAATGAAAGGCTTGCAGCCTTTGCCCAAAAAGACCCACCGTTGCGACTTGTTCTAAAAATGCTGTTATTTTGATTATAATATTGTGCGCCCAATCTCATTCCCAAATGGGTGATGATTTTATAATCCATATATCCGGCTACTGCATTTCCATAACTAGAATTTTGTGGAAAAAAGGACAATCCATCTTCAATCCCCATCCGTAATTTTGATGTGACAAAATGTTCTATTCGCACTTTCCCTGTATGAACCTGAAAATCTATCGGGTCATAATATGCTGATTGACTGTGATTGTTTTGAGTAAATATCGGGGCAGGGTTGGAATAATTGAGGTAAAAGAAATCGTATATAATTCTTACCTCAGGAATATTGATCAGTTTATAGTTCGCTTCAAAACTTGCTTGAGTTCGGTTATTGCCGTCAGAGTATTTACCATAAATCCCTTTGCCCCATAAAGATAAATTTTGTGTCGGCTGATAATACATTGTACCACTATAATCATCGGTTCGTATATTTAAACCAACCGCACCAATCGCTACAATATAATTGTAAATTTGGATACTAAAAGGAGGTTCGGTGTCGATAATGTCAGAATGGTTGAACGTTATAGTTGCATTCAGAGTTTCTGACCAAGAATATTGCAATGCTACATTGCCATTAAGATTATTAAAGCCATTGTTATAAACTTTGTCGGAAATTCCCGCAAACAGCTGCCAATGCTCTGTAAATAGTTTTGACCCTTGCAATTGCACCATATTTCTAGAAACACTATCGAATCCATTTTGCTCGAATCCTGAATAAATTTCTGAAAGATTTAGCCTGGTATTGGTCATTGCATAAAAATCAGCAGCTACACCAACATCTTGGCGGCGAAAAGTATTTGAACTATCATAAAAGTCCGCACTGATTGGTATCATAGGTGACTGATAGTAATCGACCAGCTGCTCCTGCAAAAATGGGCGCTCCCAATTATAAACTTCTTGCCAACGATCGTAGGCAACTCGGTTGCCTTCATATTGATGCGCTGCAGCCGTTGACGATAAAACACCCCATAACGCATCGCTGTTGTAAGGATACTTCTGTAAAACTTTTTGATAATAAATATTTGCCCGCATGTATTGCCCACATTTGCGATAAACATCACCCATTCCCAACGAGTAGGCAGAACTGCGTTTATCGGATATATCCGATAGCAAATAGAATGCGGTATCGCAATTTCCCTTTTGAGCTTCTAATTTCGCCAAAGCTTCTTTTGCTTCGGGACTTGGATAATCATCTAGGGATTGGGTGAACATTTTATATGCAGCATCATATTGTCCAAGCTCAACTAATTTGCTGCCCCATTCATAAGAGAGAAATGCATTGTGTGGAAATCGTTGCATAAGCTGCTGATATTGAGCTGCTGCCAGAGCATATTGCTTATTCTTAAACAATGTTCTGGCAAATTCTAGCCGAGTAAAATTATCAGTTTTTTTGTTGGCTATTAAGGTTCTACCGAGCGCGATCGCATGATTATATTCATTATGGTATATGTAATTATTAAACAAATCTTTTTGTAGTGCTAAATTATTTGGATCGCGTGCCAGCTTTTGTTTCAGTTCATAAATTTTTAATTCATTTTCTGTATTGGCCAGCAGAGGAGCTTTAATGAAAGCATTGGTATAGTTACTATTTAGCCAGCGAGAAGAGTAAAAGTGTTTGAAATCCCTTTGAGATTCGGCAAGATTTCCCAAATAAAATTCATCCCAAGCTAAGCCCTGATACATATTAGTTCCTTGGGGGTGGTTCAATGCTTTCTGGAAAGCCACGGTGGCTTGCTCCGTAAAGCCAAATAGATGTAAAAACCAAGCATCATGGGTTAAATAACCAGGATTTTTAGGGTCGAGGGCCGATGCGTTTCGGAAAGCATTTCTAGCTTCAAATGCATATAAGGCTTGCTCATAATTGACCCCCTTGAGGTAGGACTTATATGCAATTGCTTTTGCATTGTCGGCAGAAACAGCACTTGATACTAAATAGAATACAAAAAAGAAGAGTTGTTTTTTAAAAGCTCCATGCATAATATATATACCTTGTGGTAAGTTCTTATCGTTTAGCTATGCATTCAACTCACGGTCTCAATGCCAGTTTGATAATTTTTCTCATTCCATCCGAATCTTCTTTAATTAATTACTATATTTCAATAGGCCGATTATCTCAATCATACTATATTAAAATTAATCATGAATTCAATTATGTAAAGAAAATTTATTGGCAAAATATTCTATTGTACGTTTTAACCCATCTCGCAAATCAACTTGTGGCTGCCAATTTAACTTGGTTTTTGCCAATGTAATATCCGGTCGTCGTTGCTTTGGATCATCAATCGGCAAACTGTGAAATACCGTATGAGTCGTTCCACCAACTAATTCGATAATAATTTTCGCTAATTCCATAATCGTAAATTCATTAGGGTTCCCAAGGTTAATTGGCCCAGAACACTCTTTATCGGTAGCCATTAATTTGATCAATCCATCTACTAAATCGCTGATATAGCAAAAACTGCGTGTTTGATTGCCTGTCCCATAGACACTGAGATCCTGGTTTTGTAATGCCTGAATGACAAAATTACTGACCACTCGTCCATCATTTGCTTGCATTTTTGGACCATAAGTATTGAAAATCCGGGCAATTTTCACCTCTAGACCATATTGATGTAGATAATTTGTAAAAATAGTTTCAGCACAACGCTTGCCTTCATCATAGCAAGCGCGAGGTCCAATGGGATTCACATTGCCCCAGTAAGATTCTGGTTGTGGATGTATGGTTGGATCACCATAGACTTCTGATGTGGAAGTTTGCAAAATTTTCGCTCTATTCTTTCTAGCCAATTCCAACAAATTGAAAGCGCCAAGAACCGAGGTTTTAATAGTAAAAAGTGGATCCTTTTGATACTGGATGGGTGATGCAGGACAAGCAATATTATAAATTTCATCGATATTTTTTAAATCAAGCGGCGTACAAATATCATGCTCAATAACAGTAAAGTTCTTATTTTCTTGCATAGGAGCAATATTTTCCAATGTACCAGTAAAAAAATTGTCTAAACAGATGACTTTGTAATTTTGTTCAAGCAGTGCCTCACACAAGTTTGTGCCAATAAAACCAGCACCTCCGGCGACTAATACAGTTTTTACTGTTTTCATAAGATTGTGCTCCATGCCTAAAGTGTTTTTCTGAATAAGAAATTGTCATGCGGTTGATAAATCCCTTTTCATTTGAATCTTTCATTGACTTAAATTTATACTATAATTGCTATTGTATCAACTAACTATACATTGTTATCCATTTCCTCACTCGCTTTCAACCAAGGAAGTGAGGAACGAGCGAGGTTGGTCCCTGGTGGCCTTAGGAGCATATGTTTTGCTGTATAAGACATGCGAAAAGGCGTCAGTTATTTGTGGTAGCGCTATTTTTGAACCTCAAGGGGAGCTCAAAAATGAGCGGATTAGGATTGTCCTGGGACTGCCGGAGTTATATTTGTTGCTTGTATTGTTCCTTCTGGGGTTGGATGTTTTGGAAGGCTCTCAAAAACTGGCGACGCGCTTGTGGGAGACCTTTTAAGCATGAATAAAATCACCGTTCACGGAATTGGATATGTGGGACTGGTTTTAGGGAGCGGATTGGCTGAACTTGGTAATCAAGTAATTTGTCTTGATACCGATGAAAAGAAAATTGAACAACTCAATGAAGGCATTGTGTCGTTCTTTGAGCCAGGGCTGGAAGAGTTGCTGAAGAAAAATTTAGCGAATAATCGTATCTCATTCACTACTGATCCCGTCAAAGCGGTGCGACATGGAGATTATCAATTTATCACCGTGGGTACACCTCCTGCTGAGGATGGTTCTGCCGATTTATCTTACGTTTTTGCAGCGAGCAAAAACATTGGTCAATTTATTGACAAAGACTGTATCGTCATCACGAAATCAACCATTCCTATAGGCACAACACATAAAGTAAAAGCCATTATTGACACCGAATTAGCTGAGAGAAAATCAAATATAAAAGTAGGAATTGCTTTTAATCCTGAGTTCTTACAGGAAGGGAATGCTGTTCATAATTTTATGTATCCTAATCGCATTATCATTGGCTCTGAAGATCCTGATATTATTCATAAAATGAAAGAGTTATTTAAAGCAACACTAACTTCTGATAAGCAATTTATTACCATGAGCATCTGTTCTGCTGAACTGGTTAAATATGCTTCTAACACTTTCCTAGCATTGAAAATAAGCTTTATTAATGAAATCGCTAACATTGCTGACTATATGGGTGCAAATATTAATAGTATAAAAGAAGGAATGGGGGCTGATGAACGTATTAATCCTTTTTTTCTTAGTGCTGGCGGTGGTTATGGAGGATCCTGTTTTTCCAAAGATATTAAAGCACTGTTAAAAGCTGAAAAAAGAATTCATTATTCTTTTCCAATACTAAATGCAATTGAACGAGTAAATGAACGGCAAAAACATGTCTTATTTTACAAAGTGTTTCGATATTTTAATGAGTATTTGTATGATAAAACGATTGCTGTATGGGGGCTGGCATTTAAGCCCAATTCTTCTGATATGCGCGATGCCGTCAGCATTACCTTATTACAAGACTTATGGCAGCACGGTTGCAAGGTTAGGGCTTATGATCCTGCTGCCATGCCTGAAGCTAGAGCCTTATTTGGGACACGGGACGATTTAATTTTCTGCACGAGCAAAGAAGATGCCTTGATAGGTGTGGACGCGCTAATAATTGTTACTGAATGGGAAGATTTTTTAAACCCTGATTTTCAACTAATAAAAAAATCATTAAAATATCCTGTTATTTTTGATGGTAGAAATATATATAATCGTGAGTATCTAACAAGTTTAGGTATCGAGTATTTCAGTATTGGCAGAGGTACTTGTCGAATCTGTGAGGAAACAAAAAAACACGCCTCCTCTAACTAGCTTCATAAACAGTTGAGCTGTGAGAGATGGCGCAAGCCATCGTAAGAACAGGTGAAGTTTATAGCTAATGGTATTGGACTCACACTCAAATAATGGGCTATATCATTTTGTGATTCGCCACTCTAATGCTTCAAGGCCATCGACTATATTGTTAGATGAAAATACCTCATAAGATTTAATGGGTTTAACAAGATCCTTAGCTACAAGAATAGTATCAGGAAGAGCATTTTTTTGCATGTGTCCAGCAATGTCAATGACTCTATCACTAAACTCTTCTAATGGGGTTGATAAATCATAATATACAAAACCAGTATTTATCCCACACCGAATATGAAAATCTTGTTTCATCATTTTAGTTGACTGATTAAAATCAGGTAAACTCGATAGAATATCTTTTGCCGCTTCAAAGGCTTGTTCTGTTGTATTAAAACAACACATGACTCCGTCAGGTGTCCAGCTTGCTTTAATGTAGCCATGCTCTTTAAGCTTGCATAAAATGAAATCATGATATTGATTAAAATCATTTTCAACAATTGTCGGATCTTCGCCAATCTTCATGTTAGTAGAATCTACCACGTCAATTGCTAAAAATGAGAGGTTTCTACCTGTTTTTTCAAGTTCTTTTTTAAGTTGGGCAAATTCCTTTAAAAGCGTTTGTCTGTTTTTTTCCTTAGGTTCATCTTTATCAAGGGTTTCTTCTATCTTTTTAACTAAAGTTTGTTGTTCTTTTGTTATAGCTTGTTTTTTAAACTCATTTAAGCTACGCATCATTTTTGCTTTTTGGATTAAAAGAATGTAATTAGAAAGAATGGAGGATAGAATCAACAAGCCAATTATTGGAATCGCTCTGGAAAGATCCCAACCGGCCACTCGTGTAGGTATATAGTGTTTTATAGTGACATTAATTGCTTTGTCGGTTTGAATTACCGGTTTTAAAAAAGAGTAAGAGGACAAGTTACTGACATAAGGCGCAATCATTCCCAGAAATATAGTTAATATAAAACACCATACTAGGAGCTTTAGCCCCTTTAGAATATAAATACTGAAGAGATAAACTGCTTTCATATTATTTTATCTAAACAAATTTATTGGTAATTAATATAATTATAGTTGACTTTTTTAGACAAAAGGTTTTGTTCCCGCTGATAAGTTTGATGAGTGTACCAATGCAATGATCTGATCAACGTTTTCTTGTGATTTTTCAATAACAATCGGTAGTTCTTTTGCTGGTGTCATTTAGCAACCCTGCTCCTCTTAAGGGCAGCAAGGTTAGCTAGCAGGCGTAATAAAATCAATCGGTTGGGGCGAAAATAATGACTCAATGCTTTTTTGCCGCAAATCTACGAATTAATTTTTTGCGATATTCGATAACTTATTTGATCTAAGATTAAAAGAGGTTTTTTTTCTTTAATGCAAGGGTTTGAATTTTATTAATAACTGTACTATAAATTATAAGAAAAAAGGAGAAGTTAAGATGAGCAAAGTATTAAATGATTTACTAAATGCTATTGCAAATAATCAAAAAGATACAATTACATTATTTAATATGCATAAGTCTGAAATCGCGATTAACAAAAATATGCATGTAATAGCAAAAGCAGCTATTGATTTTAATAATACCCAGCTTTTAAAAATTATTTTAACAGAATTTCCAATTAAAAATTGGGAATGGCTATTCACTTATCAAACGCCTGCTGGAACTACGACATTAAGCTACTGTGAAATCCATGGTTTGAGTGATGAAATATATAATTTATTAAAGACTAATGGTGCAATGCTAATACATGCACGACTCGCAGGGTAACATATAAAACAATAGTAATAAAATACTATTATCTTGATCCTTGACATAAAGAGGAAATTATCATGATTAGCACCAATTACCTCAAAGGAAGGATTTTACATTATTTAGAATATCTTAAGAATAATCATTCAATTATAAAATCTGCGTACACGCATTATCCTAAATCATTACACCATTGGTGCGGCGTTGAAAAAATACATCTTGATCATTCTTTTGAAAAGTTACGCCCTTTATTAATCAGAAAATATACTCAATTAAAAGGAGAGCTTGAGAGAATAACTCTATATGATGAAAGACATTTATCCTACGATGATCATGTTTCAAGAATTAAAGTGCGCGGCAAATTGCTTGATACAGCAAGTTTCATTTTTCCCTCTTTGTCAGACATTGAATATGAAATACTTGAGTTAAACAAATTACCAAAATGCTCTAGCAATTTACAAGAAATTATTGATACAAACCCCCAATTAAATACCTATCCTAAACCATTTGATTATTTAGAAATGGAAAAAGAGGAGAATGTGAATATTCCTGTATGCGTAGGTTTACCAGAAGAATGCGACAAAAATTATGTTTTTAATGAATTAGCATTAATTACTGAAAATGTACTGCATTTACCTATAAAAATAAGTGCTAATAAAGCAATTGAATTATTAAAAGAAGGTAGGGTATTAGCTCATAGTAATAATCCAATTGGATATGAAGAAATTTATTTACCAAAAGAATTAAGTTACTTAATGCCTCTAATTAAATTTGCTTGTCAAATCGAACGACGATGCAACCCTGAATTTATTAATCAATATTATATTTTCTTATCTGTAAGCCATTCAATTATCCCACCAGGAGCAATGCAACGTCGAGGTGGATGGCATATTGATGGTCATCAAGGCTATGAACGTTTGCAAAAAAATGGGAAAAAACTTCCCTGTGACAGGCAATATTTGATATCAAATATTTTACCTACCCAAAGCATTTCTTGTCGTTTCAACTTTGATAAGCTTCGAGAATATTGCAAAAAACATTACTGTGACTTGGATTCAATCAACATGCAAGATGTAATTGAACAACAAGCAAGCTCTCATGAATGTGATGAAAATATTACAACACTAAAAGTAAACCAACTCAATTTTCTCAATCCTTATATGGTACACAGAGCAGTATACAATCATACGGATAAGCCAATAACAAGAACGTTTGCACGTATTTTATTTTCTACCTTTACACGAAATCGGTTAGGTGATTCAATAAACCCAGTATTAGGACCTATTTATCCTTTAAAAATTAAAACAATTAAGGACATTCATGAAATTCCGTCCGAAATTTATTTAGAGTGATTATTATGTTCGGAATTACGACTAAAGAAAAAATTAGTGAATTATTATTAACAAGTTATGCCGCTTGGGATGGTTTTATTTCACATATTTGGGCCTCTTTATTATCGCATTGTAATTTACCGCTTGATGGAGTTTTTGTCGAAATTGCTCCTGGAACTTCACCAAAAATCGCTTTGGCCTTAAAAGAAATTAACTTTAATGGTGAGATTTATATTATAGAACCTTATGAAAAAGCATTGGATTTAATTCTTTCTAAATATCAGGAAATTTTACCTGAAGTAATAGTTCATCCAGTAAATCACTTACTAAAAGACTGCTTTAAACATCTACCTAAATCTATTGATTGCATTATCTCTCATCATCCCTTAGATGATATGATCATGGCAATGGATGGGGAGCCCGAGATCTTTGAGAAATTATTTTCTTGGGTATCCCAAGATAAATTAGAAATTCACCAGAGCTTTGCTTTACATTGGCAACAAATACTTGCACAGCCTGAAAAAGTCCGTACTATTGAAAACCAGATAATAAATCAGTGGTTCAGTTTAATAAAAAAGGTAAATCCAAGATGGCTAATGATTAGTCAATATCCTAGTTTAGTTTTGGAAGCGGAATACACCAAGGAGCTTAATCTATGTGCACAAAAACTACTACTAAAAATCAAATCTCATCTCCATACTTATCTCATTGAGGACAGAATAATTCAGAGTGTATTGAATAATTATCCTAATTATAATTTTGATTTACTTGGTAATGAAGTGCTTAACTCCAAAAATTGGCTAATCTATAGCAGACAATAGGTATTCTAAACTTATATTTTACTAAGTATTGATAAATTGAGATTACGTATATACTTAAATTGATGTGTCTTTCTAGGATTTCTAAATGCCGAATAATAAAAACATAACGCTGCATGAACTACCTATATATTGGTCTTTAAAATTAGATGAACCAAATTTATATAAAAAAATAGAGGGATTATTACCTTCAATTAATGTTATAGACACTATCAATCCTTTCCCCGCTCAAAAAAATGTAACAATAACTACTGAAACAGATAAAATTGTTCGTCCACATCGTCATTTCAGATCATTCTATTATCATATAAAACAATTTCATTCAGATTATGAAGGATATATTGGCATAAAGGGAACGGAAGTATTAGCCGAAAATATTCATGAATTATTAGAGAAAATAAAACATGTTCACTCAATATATTCTTGGTCAACGCGTAAATCAGGATTAGGTTTACATAATTGTGATCATGCATTGTTACCCATGTATGATCGTTATTTGTTTATCGAAAATAAAGTTCCCTTACTCTATTTGCTATCAGAAGCACTTGAAGAAGTTCAATCATCAATCAGCTTACAAAAAGTCTATCTAGACTCATATAAAACATTGGCCAAGATACCAATCCCATTAGCAATTTACAAAATCCCCGAGAAGACATTAGAAAGAACCCATTCTATTTTTAATGATTTTTATGACGATAAAAGATACAAACTTTTAAAAAACTTAATGAATGATGGAATAGCTATACAGATATATTGGTATCCAAATGTTCCTAAGCGAATAGCACATATTGATTTTCATACGGCAACTTCTCCTTCAAGTTTTCAAGAAAGAATTGCCCATCTTTCATTAATAATGGACATCAAACCGTGTATTGAAAATTGGATTTTGCTTTTTTGCCGATTTTTGAATTTAGGTTTTATACCTGCTGATCCTGTGTATGCTTGTAAGGGCTACTGTATTGATCCAGGAAATTTAGTGCTGGATGGGGGTATGGTTGATATGGGTAGTATGCGACATATAGATACCTTTCATTATTCTGGAGAAGTTCAATTTGCTTTAGAAAACTCGATTAAATTGTTTGTTGAAAGTATCCTGGCTCTTCTGGTAGGTAGAGAGTCAATGTCTCAAGGGTTTAAATCGGTTTTTCCTGATTTAACTCGGCTTATTTATCAAAATATAGAAAAAAATATTAAAATTGATAGTGAAATTGGGCGATTTGTTCATCCAAAAGTTAAAGATTGGTATTATTCAAAATATAATTATGATGGGATAATTGAAAAATTAATCAATTTTTTTGAGTTATAATTGATGGCACAAAGCAAAATAGAAACTATTCTTTCTTTTTGGTTCGGTGATTCATTTGAAGATGAATTCCCTCCTCGTTCTATTAGCGATAGATGGTATAGTTTTCATCCAAATCTAGACTCTTTTATTAGAAAAGAATTTTTAAATGACATTGAAAATGCCCTCGCTGGACAATATGACGATTGGTCTAATACTCCAGAAGGTCGATTAGCACTTATTATCCTATTGGATCAATTTACAAGACATGTTTATCGAAATACCTCCAAAGCATTTGCGGGTGATCAGAAAGCACTGTCTCTTGTTTACCAATCCTGTCACATCCCTATGGGGGCTAACCTACTTGTTTGTCAAAAAATGTTTTATTTTGCTCCATTAGAGCATTCAGAAAAATTAAACGATCAAAAGCTGCATAGAAATATCTATGAAGATTTGGTGAAAAAATTACCAAATAACATTATTTCTAAATTAGAATATTATCTCTATTGGTTTAATGTTCACTTTGAAGTGATTGATAATTTTGGACGTTTTCCATGGCGAAATGATCTTTTAGGACGCAAAACTACAAAGAAGGAAATGGACTATTTGAAAAATTCCCCTAATTTTGGTCAAAATTATAAGCCTCAAAATACTTGATTTAATAAAGTCGTCTATACTAGTTTGTATGGGTATTAAGGGTCAATTAAATGATTATTCAAAACGTTGTTGATCATATTGGGACTAAGCTCATTTCTCATTATGCAGGGAGTGTCCATCTTAACTATCCTGAGCCTATTCTAAATGCGCTCAGAAAACTCATTGTTCAAATGAGGACTAAAGCAAGCAAACTTACTGTTAGACACTTGCAAATAATTGCGACTGCTAAATTAGTGAATAATTCTGATGACGTGCAATCAACGAATCCACATTGTCAGAGTTTTTTTCATGCAATAACACAAAGTCATATGATTTATCTAAAATATTTTTTGATAGTTCACAAAAACGTTGTAGCTGCTGAAGCTATGAAAAGATAATTTGCGCCACTCAGAAATATATATGAGGCAACAAAATGAAAGAACGTAGAGAAAAACCAAGAAAAGGGAGAAGTATAGGCGGACCACCCCCATCCGTTAAAACGCATCATGAACCATCTCCACAAGCCAGAGTTAAAGGGAAAAGTATAGGCGGACCTCCCCCATCCGTTAAAACGCATCATGAACCATCTCCACAAGCCAGAGTTAAAGGGAAAAGTACAGGAGGCCCGCCGATTGAGAAAGGAGCTAAAATTCCTCAAACAAGAAGTTTTAATGAAGAAAAATCGCAATCTTTAATAACAACTTTAATAAGTGGCTTAAAAGATTTTGTTAATAAAGCACAGAAGTTTTTTGAAGCTTTTATTTCAAAAAAAGAGGAAAGTAAACATGATCAAGATAAGGGGATGAAATTGTGATTACAACAACTTCTGATAAATTAAATAATCTATTATTAGCTTTAAAACCCGATTTAGTACAATTAAAAGAATTATTAAAAAAAGCAAAAGATATTAATAGTCCATATCAAGCTAAGTTTAGACATTTAATTTCCCTTACTAATATGCAATTACAATTAGAAAAAAAAAATAATATTGAGGGTTATATCAGTTTAATTGTTGAAGAACTCCAAGAAATTATTATAATTTTGAATCAAGTTATGGAAGATGATGGTGTCAGAGATTTATATGAGATCATATTTAATGATTTTTTTAAGCTCCAGGAAAAAATTGCTATAATTGTTGAATCCAGGGATGTAATCTGATTGTTATTTATCAAATAAATTATGAAAATTGCAGATGATTTTTTTTTTCAAATACCGACGATTATTGAAACATTTGGTACTAACCTTTGTTTAAAAGTTCCCTTATATAAAAGAAAATATCAACTTAATCCGATTTATATTAACCTTGAATTATATAAAAAATATATTTCATCAGCTCACAATACTTATGCTGAAATACAACAAGAAATGGCTTTGTTGTTTCAGGTAACAATATGTATTGAGGAGGCAGAAAAACCACTTACTATTGTAGGATATGCTTATATTGATAGACAGTTAGACCCTCATAGTAATACTTTTTACCCAGGATCAGGACGTTCCTATTATCTAGGACGAAACTTCAATTTAAAAGGCGAAAAAACACCCTATGTCTTAACAAATGATGGAATAATGAGCGTTAATACAGGTATTTGGGAAACTGTTGCATCTAATTCACTTATTAACACAATGCCTTATCCTATCGCCCCAGTTTTAACAATTTTGGAATGTAAGGACTATTCTCCTGTTTATTTTGAGGGAAAAACTATTTTTTTAAAAAATGCGATTATCATTCGTATCAATATAAACTCATCCCTTGAACGGATCACTCATATTCATTACATGGGAAAAAAACTATCAAAAACAAAATTATTAAAATCCTCCAGAGATATTGGTTTTGTGGAAGGAAACAAATTTATTGAGCGAATTTTACATGGCATGTGGTCTGCAGGTAATATGTCGTTAAATGGATCATTTTTTGATATGGAAACCTTTTGTAGTGTTAAAGGACGTAATCCTCAGTATAGTGCAATGCAATGGTATCGAAGTAATTATTTTGGGTTTGAATATCTCGGTCAATTAAATGTGTTGAGAGGATTATGCAAGAATCAGTTGATTAACTATAATTCGGTAGAATATATAGATATTAAATATGAGTTTAATGCAGGTTTTACACAAAGTATTCTAGATGGATTTATAAAAATGATGGGTTTTAACTCCCCAAATATCCCTATTTACCTTCAAAAAAAACTACAACCTCTTGTCAACTCATTTTTATATTTATCAAGAAAATTTTATTTTAAAAAGGAATGGCTTAGAACTTCTAATCCCAATTCACTATCTTCTTGTGTATATGATTTCTCAAGATTTTTTCGTAATTATCCACTGATTAAATCTAACATTTATGTTGAAGATCAAATGAACGAATTCTTAACGATGATAATGAGCTCCCAAAAGATTAATAGTAATTATGATAATTATTTTAAATATAAATATTCTGAGAAAGAAGAAAAATTTTTAAATAAAGAAATTTATAGAAAATTTTCTTCATACATGATCAAAAATCATTTAGTGGGGGAAAAAGATGATGACATCCAAAATTTTATTAGAGAATATGATAAAATTCATATGAAAATCATGTCTGAATTAAAATTAAATTATCAAGATATTGAAGTAAACGCTTACTATTTTAATGAAGATAGAAGATATTTATTTTCCAGCAATAAATATGCACATCATTTGAGCATTCATACTGAAAAGAGTTTAAATTTACATTTTATTATTAATCAACTTATTTTAGCCAACTATAGAAATTTTACTTATTTAATCAATAACAAAGTTCCTACTAATATCTATATATATTATGAAGGTTTCTCGTGTTGTTTAATGGATAAAAAAGGAATGTTTCAAATTTATCTTCATATTTTTAATGCCGATTTATTTAACTCAATAGATAAAGAAAAATTATCCATATTTTATAGGTACAAAAAAATTAACTTTAATCTGAAGTATATCAAGGAAATAAATTCGCTTACTCTGATGAGTAGATCATTTAAAAACAAGAAGTTATTGCATTGTAATAATTTTTATTTTCAAACAAATTCTTTTTTAGCTTTATATTATGAAGATACGCTAATAGAAATGCACTTATTAGATCCTAAATATTATTAAATTTGTATCATAAATCAATCTACTGATTGATACTCAAGCTCAAAAATGGACTAAGATATTTACAAAAAGTGTTTAGTAGATTCTGAAGGCATTAATTAAGGTGGATATATGGAATATAGACAACTTGGAAAATCAGGATTTAAAGTACCCTTGCTAAGCTTAGGTACATGTACTTTTGGAGGAGGTACTGATTTTTTTAAAGCTTGGGGTAATATTAGAGACAATGAAGCGATACGTCTTATTGATATATGTCTTGATGCAGGACTTAATCTTTTTGATTCTGCTGATGTTTACTCTAAAGGAATTGCTGAAGAAATTCTAGGAAAAGCTATTCAAGGTAAACGTGATCAAGTCATTATCTCAACTAAGACAACTTTTCGATTAGGCACAGGACCAAATGATTTGGGATCCTCCCGGTTTCATTTACTAAAATCGTGTGAAGAGCAACTTAAACGATTAAAAACTGATTATATTGATTTGTATCAAATGCATGGTTTTGATCCATTAACTCCTATAGAGGAGGTATTAAGAACTTTAGAGAATCTAATACAAAGTGGGAAGGTTCGTTATATCGGTGACCTTTCCCCTAAATTAGTACCACCTCCATGATGAGATTCGCTATTTTATGCCACCCGCCTTGCATACTCAAC